>NZ_JAWOTX010000018.1:0-101962 GCF_033339115.1 Vibrio sp. 947
TTGGCGCTGGACTAAACAAAGGCCCCCTTTTAGGGGGCTCACACAAAGCCACCTTCTTTAGAAGGTGGTAATTTACTTGTTTGCGGCGAGGTGACGTTTTTATTACTCTAAAGAACTAAATGTATCTAGCTTACTTTTCGTTACCTAGATTAGGTGCGTATCTTGAGGTGTATTGTGGAAAGCAGAATCAGTGTAGATAGCAAAGGTCGTAAGTCAGTGGCGAACGTATGTGCGGAGCCATGTGCTATCGAGAAAGGGATGCGTCTAATTGGTGGTAAATGGAAAGGTTCTCTGATTTATCATTTGAAAGACGGCCCAGTTCGTTTCAATGACTTAGCACGCATGCTAGGCGGTGCAAGTAAAAAGATGATCGACCAACGCCTTAAAGAGCTAGAAGCGGAAGGTATGGTGGTGCGCAAAGTGATCAGCGACCGCCCAATTGCCGTAAGCTATGAACTAACAGAGTTCGGCCGTACCGCACTTAAGATTCTTGATGATTTGCGAATTTGGTCTGAAAAGCATCAAATTGAGCTTCGTTAAGACCAAAGTAGTTAATCGCAAACGTTACTCTCTTTTGAAAGCTGATTAACAATACATCGCCGTTTATACCCAAGTAACTTAGATGTGCTTCATTTAAATCGTAATTTGTTTCGTAAAACAACGTACTCTTTCGAGTCAGGCATATCGAAGCTACTTGAGCATAATCGTACTTTTTAAGTTTTTGATTTTTAGTTATTATTTTATCATACTTAATAAGTTGTAGAATAAATCACTCACTTCAGTTGAATTTAAAAAAGCACTATTTAATTCCAGTTTCTTTTCAAAATCGGAATATTTATCGAATTCCTCTTTCTCAACTAAACCTATTGGTGAGTTGTCGTTAACGTGGCTTTCATATTTTTTGATGGTATATAATTTAGACTTTTCGTCAAAATATTGAATTATCTTAATGTTAACGTCAGGTCTCTCCGTATTATACGTGATCGTAATTTTTTCATAATCTTTATTAATCGGAGTCGTAAGCCCTGTAGGGTAGATGATTTTAAACCTATTAATGTCATTCTTCTTCGTGCTTCTATAATGTTTTGAGTATGAAAAGTTTTCAATTGCACTTTTAGTGACGATAATTGACTCACCTTTCTTTAAACCGTATTCGGTACATTCATAATCGTCGACAACCGTAGAATTTCTTTTCTTTTCAATCAGGTAGGACATAGTTGCAGATGTCCCTCCGTGTTCCAGTTTTTGTTGGTTTACAGAACAATAGAAATGACCTTTGTCCACCGTCATTGCGTTGACTTGTTCCGGATTTGAAATGGTGGGATGTATATCTTTTGCTGGATCGTTGTCGCTTCCTCCTGAACCGCATCCAACTAATCCGATACAAACGGCCATATAAAGCAAAGAGATTTTATTCATACTGTATTTCTCAATTAAGATGTGTGATTGCAAATAACGATTAATTACATTTTTATAAAGTGAAATGTTTTTTATTTTAATTGAACGGTGTTTTATTGGTAATTTAATCGTTTGCTTTTATTTTGTCTCTTACGGTATCTATGTTTTCATTTATGGTATGAATTATTAGATTTGCACAATTGTGAGTTGCAATAGGATAATAATCGCTAGCCAACTACTTGTGTAGGTACCGTTGTGATTTATATATCCGTTAAGTCTAAGTTTTTAGTCTTAATTTCATGTATTTATCGTGAAAGTGACTTAGAAGTAAATAACTAACGTTGTTTGAGGGGAGCCTGGGCTTCACTGATCTTGTTTTTCATCAAGGCGTTGTATAATGAACAAGGACTCTATTTCCAACTTGTTGATACATATCAGATCTCACGGATCTGATATGCATTCCAAGTTATTCTCACTAAGGCAAGAATCCTAGCTTATTTAAGGATAGAAAGTTTACTTGGGTGTAGAAGATATTAGTAATCCAATGTGCCACGGATAGGGTAGTTATTGTTTGGATCGCGAATCCATGCCAATCCGCGTGATAGCGCGCCAAGCTCAGGGCGAACAAACGGGTTGTTTGAAATATCCACCACGTGTAAGTCGCCGTGTTCATTCACCACAAACAGACCTGGTTCTGCGAAATTATGATCGGTTTCCTGTTCAGATCGAGGAATAGATACATACAAGCCTAGCGTTTTCATTTGTTCTTCGGTCAGGCCGTAAGCGATAGGGAAGCTGATTTCGAGTTTCTCTAGATGCCCCTCTAGCTGTGCTTTTGAATCGCCAGAAACGGCAAGAATATCGACGCCAGCATCAGCGAAAGCCTGTTTGTAACTCTCAAGCTCATTGAGGTACTTAGTACAAAGAGGGCAGTGTTTACCACGATAAACGAATACTGCTTGCCAAGTCGCATCACCTTGCGGCTGACCCAACGTTACGCTTGAACCATCTAGCAAAGTGGCTTGAAGATGAGGGAAGCTGTCGCCCGCTTTAAGTTTCACTGAAGTTGCCATATTGACTCCCGAATTGGTGGTGTATATCCATGAATGCCCCTTTCTCAACAAAGCGATTGGGGGATGAGACTTCAATGTAGACTCTGTTTTGCGGTGTTTCAACTAGTTAACTTTTAGTAACCTGCAATAAGGTAGTAGAGTGCAAAAGATGAAAAAGCAGAACTTAAGATACAACGAAGTGGGGGTGTAGTATCAGGAGCTAAGTTCTGCTTGAGGTTAGGCTATGACCACTGGAACATATCGTTAAGATAAACCAGAGTCATCACTTCTATTTTATTACTCGATTGAGCTAGGCGTTGCTGAAAAAAGTACGCCATCATTGGCTTCTTCATTTCTTCCTCCTTTACGCTGACGAGTAAATTATGCGTATAAAAGGGGAGATAAAAAAGAGAGTGCTTTTGTTAACTTTGTTCCTAATAACGTAAATATCTGGGGCTTTAAAGCCGAATTTGGAGGTTAATTGTGGAAAAGGGGAACAGATAATTAGGAAGTTTTCTTATTTTATTGCCGCCAACTTAAGTAAACTATTCCTATCCACAAACTTCACAGCTCTAAGGTTGATTCAGTGTCTGATCTCAATTTGTTTCGCTATTACCAACGATTACTCTCGTTTAGCGTTGGTGATGAAACAAAAACCACGTTACAGGACATTGCCGACATCATGTTCACTTCTTCTCGGCATGCTCGTAGCCTGCTAACGCAAATGCAGCAGAAGGCGTGGTTGAGCTGGCACCCGAAAGCTGGGCGGAACCAACGATCGACTCTTATTCTGAATATGGAGTTAGACGTTTTAAAAGAGAGCTTGGCTCTTGAACGTATCAAGTTAGGCAAGTATGAAAAAGCACTGGCGATATTAGATGAAGACGAAGTGGCATTTGGCCGTTTGTTAAAAACAACGTCTGGTGCTTCTGTGCAAGAAGGACAGCTCAATATTCAATTAACCTATAAGCGAATGTTTGAGCGCGTCGTTCCACATCAACTTCAGCGTAGCAGCGAACGTTTCTTATTAAGGCAAATCTATTGTTGCTTAGTTTCGAGTGATAACAATGGGAAAGTGCAACCAGAACTCGCACATCACTGGCGTTATGACGAAGACACCTACGAATGGACTTTTTACCTTCGTCCAGGTCTGACTTTTCATAATGGTAATTCCATTGATGCAGAAACAGTGGTTAGCTTGTTTGCAAAGTTGAGTTCACTACAGTACTACGAAAAAGAGTTGGCACATGTTGCTAACATTACTGCGCCAACGCCACTGAAAGTTGTTTTTAAGCTTAATCGAGCTGACTTGGGCTTTGCTGGACTTATTTCTGGGGTGAAATACGGCATTCAACCAGTAAGCCAAGTTAACGTAGCGAATAACAAGCTGGTGGTCGGAAGTGGCCCATTCTCTGTTGTCGAGCACAATGAAAGTCGTTTAAAACTGCAAGCATTTAATGGTTACTACGCATGTAGAGTTCTAACGGATTTGGTGACTATCTGGATTGTTAATGACGAGCAGATGGAGAACCCGTCATTGGCAGCAAATACGTTGCAAAGGGATGCTTCGCCCGAGGAGGATTTGTGTGGACACTATATGTCGACGCAAAACCGAGAAAACTCATCGGCGAGCAAGCGTAGCCGAATAGAAGATGGTTGCTTATTCGCCTTATTTAATCAGCACGCTAAGCACAAACTCTCTTTAGCGCAGCGCCGTTATGTTAGTGAGCTAATTCAACCTGAGCACTTGGCCGAAGTGATGCGCCGCGAGAATATTGTATTTGGGAGTATACCCGCTTATAACCTGCTACCAGGTTGGAAGCCAGTGCTCCGTCCGTTTAGTGAGCCGCTTAAGTTACCTAAACACATTACGATAGCCGGATATAACTATACCGCGTTGCGTCGCTGTGCGCGGGCTATTTCTAATCGTTTGGTGAGTGTTGGCAGTAAAGTAGAAATTGTTATGTATTCCTATCGTGAGCTGAACGAGAAAGCTAAGAATGGTGAGCTAAATGAGACGATGGTCGTGACGAACATAAACCTAGATGATAATCGTCATGCCTCAGCGTTCACGAACTTCTTCAGCAACGCTGTGCTATTCCACACTTTGGGAGAGAAGAACGCACAATGGTTAGATGAACAACTACAGAGAGTCAGATCTTTCGTTCCACTTGAGGACTACCTTAATGCATTGGATCCAATTGCATCGACGTTGATCAGCGAATACTGGATTGCACCCATGTTCCACCATACACAAACTTTGCGTTTCCAAGGCGTTTTAGAAGACGTCGCTCTTACTAACTGGGGTTGGCCAGATATTCGCTCGGTGTGGTCGGCGGATTAACTACCTTAGTTATTTAGCAAAGTGCTGCTTCACGAATTCAATGAAGGCTCTGGTTTTCGCCGATTGATAGATAAGTTGTGGGTACACCAAGTAAACCGCGTTGTGCTGGTGGTCGGTTTCTTCCGATAAAACCTGCATTAGACGACCATGTTCAACGTCTTGTTCGACAAAGTAACTTGCTAACCGAGCAATGCCATTGCCAGACAGGGCTGATTCTTTGAGTAAGCGGTTTTCATTGCTTGAAAGCCAGCCTTGGGTTTGAACTGTTCCCGTTTTTAAAGGCCATTCTTTTTGATGCAACGTGGTTAAGCATTGATGCTGTTTTAAATCCGCTAACGTCTCTGGCGTACCTTCTTCTTGCAGATATAGAGGTGAGGCAACCAGCCAGTGGTGGTAGTCCAGCAGGTGATGCGCAATCATATTCTCGGGCGGCGTTCTTGTTGCTCGAAACGCAAAGTCGACGCTGGTTTCCGTCAGATTAAACGCTTGATAGCTAGAAAGAATCTCGAACTCTACGTTTGGATGTAAAGCGCGAAACGCCACACACAAATCATGCAGCACCGCTTCGGCAAACATCTTGGGAGCAGTAAGCCGAATCAGACCGTCTACTTGCTCAGATTGCTGACTTAAACTCTTTTCCATTTCCATTACGCGGCGTTTGAGATCTTCCGCTTGTGCAAAGATCGATTCACCTTCTGCTGTTAGTCTCACGCTGCGTGTAGTTCGAACAATCAAAGGCGTGGCGAGTTCCGATTCTAAGCGCTTGATTTGTTCCGACAGGTAACTTTTAGAAATGCCAAGTTGCTCCGCTGCTCTAGAAAAATTGAGTGTTTGAGCCACTTCAGCAAACAGCATCAGTTTTTCGATTCTCTTATAATCTGCCATCTTTATTGCTCGTCTTTATTGTTCGCTTTAATTGTTCGATAACGAGGATAATGAATTCGATTTTACGGTATTAAACTAATTTTCACGAACGGTAAGATGGTTAGAGTTAACTTAAGAAATTGAAGATGCAGAAATCGGAAAAGTGAGAATAACGATGAACAATCCAACACTACCGCTCGCCAAAACCTTACCTAACGTTAGCCGCTTGGTCTTCGGCTGTATGGGACTTGGAGGGGAGTGGAATCGCAACCCATTAACCGCCCAAGATGAAAACCAAGCTTATGCCGCTGTCGAGGCTGCATTAGAGGTTGGCATCAATCTCTTTGATCATGCGGATATCTACAAATTCGGTAAGGCAGAAGAAGTGTTTGGGTGCATCTTAGCCAATGACTCAACCTTACGAGAGCGAATTTATCTGCAATCCAAGTGCGGCATCCGTCTAGGAGATGAGCAAGGTGTTAAGCAGTATGACTTCTCTGCCAAATGGGTGACGGCTTCTGTTGAGGGCATTCTTGAGCGCCTTGGCGTGGAAAACCTTGATGTTTTGATGCTGCATCGTCCTGATCCTCTGGTTGAATTTGAAGAACTGGGCACAGCGCTCCAAGCACTGAAACAAGCTGGCAAAGTTAACCACTTCGGTGTTTCTAACATGAACAGTGCTCAAATTGATCTTCTTCAACAAGCAACGGGCGAAGTTATTGTGGCGAACCAGTTGGAAATGAGTCTGGCTAAGTCTGACTTCATCAAGCAAGATATGGGGCTTCCTTCGTCCGCATCTGACTACGTTGCGGGAACACTGGAACATGCCCGTAGGCACAATATCCAACTGCAAGCGTGGGGCAGTATGGCGCAAGGAAGATTCTCAGAGCGTGGCTTACATTCTGATGATCACAACACCAGACAGACGGCGGAGATGGTAATGGCGCTAGCAGCTGAATATGGCGTGTCGTCTGAGGCGATTGTTTTAGCCTTCTTGACGCGTCACCCAAGCCAAATTCAACCTGTTATTGGTACTGCAAACCCACAACGTATTCGCGCTTGTGCTCAAGTAGAGAGCGTCACGCTATCACGTAGCCATTGGTATGGCTTGTTCGAGAAAACCCTTGGTCATGAGATCCCGTAGGAGAGAAAAATGAAATACGTACAAGTTCAAACTCTAATTCAAACGGCATTGGAAATTGCGACTGCTCGCAAGCAAAACATTGCGGTTGCCGTGGTTGATACGCATGGTGAATTGCTCGGTTTTGCCCGAATGGATGATGTGAGCGTACAAGCAGGTTTGTTGGCACAGAACAAAGCTTACACCTCGGCTAGAGACCGCCAACCTAGCGGCAATCTGGGCGCTTGGGCTCGTGAGACGGGTAAGCAGTTGAGTTATTGGACTGACCCGAAGATCACAGGCTTTATGGGTGGTGTGCCTATAGAACAAGAGGGGAAAATCGTCGGTGCAATTGGTATCAGTGGTTTGGCTGAGCAAGATGATGAAGCACTTGCGATGGAAGTATTAAACGCGCGTTGAGTATAATGTTTATCAGTAGGTGTGATGCTTTGTCCAGCTTTGTACTCACTGTAGGGACTCAAGTTCACAGGCTTCGTCGAGTCACAATGCTATCTAATAGCCTGAAGTAAGCAGAAGTTGAAATCGCGAACTATGATTAATTTATTTGAAAGCTTTGAGGCCTAAATATGTTTCATAAGGTATTCGTTTCGCTATTTTTTGTTCTCCTCTCAGGCTGTGGTACGAGTGACAGCGCGTTAAAAGAGAGCGGTTATGATGAAGCTTATATCCAAGGCTTTCATGACGGTCGGCATAGTGGTATGCAAGAGGCAGGGAATGATTTTGAACACTATATTAAGGACGAAACAAGGTATCAAACCGACTCAGATTATCGGCAAGGCTGGGATGCTGGTGAGGTAGAGGGTAACAAGTTACAAAAGCAGGCGACCGCGATAGGACAAGGCATGATTGATAATTCATATGAAGAACGTGATGTCTTTGATCCTGATAAGGTGGCGAAAGATGCAATAAAAGGCGTTGATACATCGGAATTGAAAAGCCTAGAGTAACGGACTGATATAAAGAATAAAACTCGTCATTTGACGAGTTTTATTTTTGTCTAAACGATTCATGTTTCAACGCTCAACAGGGCATTCATCGTTTGGGTATGAGCAATGTCGTTAATCACCTTTCTTGTTCTTTTGTTCAAGGACTAACGATAATAGGCGAACGAGCAGGGACTGAGCTTCCGGTGAGAGCAATCTCGCCACGGCCGTTAGGTCATTTGCTGTGACATGCTGAACATCACGTACATCTAAAGCAATATCTAGGTCAGTCAAATGAAGCGAACGTAATATGGCACGATATTGTGAGAGTTTAAGATCGGACTCTCCGCGCTCGATCCTTTGATATGTTTTTACGCTCATTCCAGCGATGTTTGCCATTTGCTCACGGGAGAGGCCATTCGATTTTCGTCTTGCGATCAGTGCTTGAATTATAGGGTCTACCTGCATGTGCTCTCCTGAAAGGACAGTTTTGACCTAAACGGAGCAAGAAGTGGACCAGTTTAACCACCACATATTTACCTGCTTTGCAATCAGTATAAAAATAACTGTCTTATAAAAACGTAAATATTTTAGTCAGTTATTAACTCAATGGAAAAGTATCAATCATACAAATCAATAGAAACGAAAGCTTCTATTCGCAAAATGCAACGCATTTTAGATCATTTATTTAGTGAAATTGATCAGCAACATCGTGAGACTAAAGAGAATGTTGTGACACTGATTCAACAGTCACAACAGCGATTGATGAACTACAAAGAGCTTTACCTTCACAAAGAATCGATAAGTGAAGTAGAGCTGCGGATGGCGCATGAAAATATGAGTGAGACTGAGAAGCAGGTCGCCGATATGGGTATTCCAGTGTTAACTTATATCATTGGCGCGCTAGATAAAGCGCATTAACACAGTCGTAAAGTCGGGCGATACAAGATTTACGCAATTTCGATCAATTGATGACATCTAAAAGAAAGGATGCAAATGCTGGGGAACCACACCCAGCATTCGGACACTCATTTACCTATATTTTCGAACCGTAAATCAGTGTTTAGAGGTATGTGAACCGAACAGTGTCGGTACGCAGCGAATAATAGCGATATTGTCCGATCTAGGCTACGTCCTTGGAATCTAACACCTTCACTTAAACTGTAAATTAATCTGTACACCCAGCCAAATTGAGCCATTGAGCACGTTCTTCCTTCTCTTTAAGCGATAAAAGACTAATTAGTGACGAAAAAAACAACACATCTTAGGTAAAAGATAAGAGTTGTTAAAATATATCGCTATAAGATTGACCTTTTGCTTTTCAATCGTCCTGCTTATGCCTTACAATCTTTTCGAACCAAATCCATTCATAACGAATGGGGTTGATGAATTAAGATGAACAATTTTGCTTCGAACCCAAAGTTGCGCACATTTCATCAACGATGACATCGCCAAAAACGACTCTCAAGTGTTCATGTGCAAATGATTAACCACCTTTTGTTGCGTGTTTTCTTAGCCATACAGGGCTCTTGTAACATAGTGCTCTTGTAACCAAATTTTGACTAAGTCGGAGCGTTTTTTTGTGTGCTTTAGATAAAGCACAACTGGCGAGAAATTAACGGATTGAATTTAGAGGTATTAACCGTGAACCTAAAACTTGTCGGCAGCTCCCTGATCGTTGCAGGTACTGCTCTTGGCGCTGGTATGCTTGCTATACCAATGGTGCTTGCTCAATTTGGCCTCCTTTGGGGCACTCTTCTTATGTTGTTCATCTGGGCTGGAACGACTTATGCTGCGCTGCTCCTTCTTGAAGCCAGTTGCAAAGTAGGTGGTGGTGTGAGCATGAATGCAATTGCTCGCGAAACGCTTGGTAAAGGAGGCCAGTTGGTAACCAACAGCTTGCTTTACGCCCTGTTAGTTTGTCTATTAATGGCTTACATCATTGGTGCGGGTGATCTCGTACAAAAAGTAACAGCCTCATTTGGGCTTCCAACATCTACGATCTCAAGCCAAGTCGGTTTTACTCTTTTAGTTGGTATCATTGTTTCGGCAGGTACAGGGGTAGTAGATAAGCTGAATCGCGGTTTGTTCCTAGGCATGATCGTAGCGCTGATCCTGACACTTTTTGCGCTTGCACCAAGCGTCTCGTTTGAAGGACTTGATGAGGTTGTGAGCGACGATAAAATGGCACTTATCAAAACCAGTTCGGTGCTTTTCACCAGTTTCGGTTTTATGGTCGTTATCCCATCGCTTGTAACTTACAACAAAGAAGCGAGTAAAACACAGCTGCGTAATATGATTATCGTGGGCTCAACTATTCCGCTTGTTTGTTACCTATTATGGTTGTTAGCGGTTGTCGGCAACCTACCACCTCATGAGCTTGTTCAATACTCCAACGTAACAGAGTTGATATCGGTACTAGGTCAGCAATACGAGGGCTTAGAGTTCATCCTATCCATGTTTACTGGTTTGGCACTACTAACGTCGTTCTTAGGTGTTGCAATGGCGCTATACGATCAAAATGCAGACCTACTGAAAGCAAGTAAGCCAGTGATTTTTGTTACTACTTTTGTACTACCACTATTAGGTGCTGTATTTGCCCCAGAACACTTCCTAGCTATTCTCAGCTACGCGGGGATTATTCTTGTGTTTCTCGCGGTCTTTGTTCCATTATCAATGACCATGAAAGTGCGCCGAGTGCCGGTAGAAGATGACAATATTTATGAAGCTGGTGGCGGCGCAATGGGAATGAGCATGATCTTCCTATTCGGCTGTTTCTTGCTGTTTGCCCAAGCAGTATAAAATCACGCTAGCTTATTTAAAAACTGAGCCGCTCGTAGTCAAACGGGCGGCTTTTTTGTATTCATAGCCGAACCCAGGCCACTCGAAGTCATCAGCATTTGTGATGTTTGACGTTCCTCGGATAATCACGGTTAGCGCTGACTTTTTAGTAAAACTCCTTAGCGAAAGGCTGACATGTACAGTGATTCACCCTTCTATTATATCGATGTTGATATGAATAAGAGGCTCTGTTGTGTCAAAGCAATTATCTTTTGCCATGGTTGGCGTTATGTTGTCTTTAGGTGTGTTGAGTACAGAAGCGGTGGCTGACCCGAAGCATAAGCATGGACATCGGTACGATCACCATCATGCGCATAACTACCATCATAAACACAAGCGCAAGCACAAGCATAAACATAAACACAAACATCGTGACGTTATTTATGTGGAGACCAGACGACCAAGGCGCAGTTACTATTACCATGACCGAATTCCTCGGAATAGTACCTACATAAAGATTGGAGATTTCACTTATCTAAAAGTGGACGACCGTTATTATCGCCGTTCTAATGATCGCTATATCCATGTCGAGTTCAATTAAACTTGAAAGGGCACATAGTCGGCGTTCTTGTAATGTTGAGCTTAATAGCAACAACATGGCACATGTAACATCGACCAATACTAGGGTTGAGGGTTAAAAGCAAAAACAGCGAGCCGGTGCTCGCTGTTTTTGCTTAGATGAGTGTTAGACAGTAAATCTATTTAAGATTTGATCTTGTTTATGTACATCTTCTTGTTGCGCCTGCATCGCGTCGTTGGTTCGATTTGCCGATTCGGCGACTTGAGTCGATAGGTCTTTAATATTCACCGTATTGTTGTTGATCTCTTCAGCGACAAGGCTTTGCTCTTCCGCTGCTGAGGCAATTTGCAAGTTCATATCGGAAATACGCTGAATCGCGTCACGAATGCGTTGTAACGCACTATTTGCTAAACCCGCTTTTTCAACGGCCTCTATAGCACTACCTTTGCTTTGATGCATGGCATTTGCCACAGATGAAGCGCCAGATTGTAGTTGCTCAATCATAGTACGAATCTCTGTTGTCGACTCTTGAGTACGTTGTGCCAGTGTACGTACTTCATCTGCAACAACGGCGAAGCCTCGGCCAGATTCTCCCGCACGTGCAGCCTCGATTGCGGCATTCAACGCGAGTAAGTTCGTTTGGTCCGCAATATCGTTGATGACTTTTAGAATCGTTTCGATATTGGCAGTAGCAGATTCCAACACTTGTACTTCTTCGACTGCAAGGTCAATGCTATCGGAAAGCATGTTTATCGTTTGTGTCGATTCACCAACGATAGAAGACCCCTCAACCGTTGCTTGGTCGGCTTCTTTGGCTGCACTTGCCGCACCTTGCGCATTATTAGCAACCTCTGTCGCGGTGACAGACATCTCATGCATCGCGGTAGCAAGTTGTTCTAGCTCTTGCAGCTGAGTGTGAATTGCGCCTGCCGAGTCTTTTGCGCCCTCAGCGGTGATTTGAGTTCCATTTAAAATTTGATCAGAAATACGTTTCGACTCAATGATTTGCTGTTGTAAGTTCTCCATGAACGTATTGAAGTTTGTGGCAAGCTCAGAAAACTCTTGGTCAGTATCTGTTTCGAGGCGTTGTGTAAGGTCGCCTTTCCCTGATGCTACATCTTTAATCGCATTGTTTAGCGTGTCCAAAGGACACATGAGAGTGCGAATCAACAGAGTTAGGGCGATAATAGATGCAATCACGGCAATGATTGAATAAATAATAGCGTTGTTACGAAGCTCTCCTACGGCAGAATAGGCAACAGCTTCATCGATCACCGAACCTACGTACCAGTTCTCGCCAGGAATGTGAGTCAGGTTAACCATGTAGCGGTTGCCATCAATCTCAACATGTTGTGCTGATTGCGTAAGTTCGATTTGCGGGAGGTAGCTACCGACTTTCTCACCGTTGTATTTACTTTGAGGGTGAGCAATGGTTGTGCCATCAGCGGTGACCAGAAATAAGTAACCAGCATCAAACAGATTCACTTGGTTGACCAGATCTGAAAGGGTAGTTAATTCGAGGTCATAAAACATACCGGCTAAAAACTGGCCATTTTCTTTTACTGGTGTACCAACAGAGATGATAACGTTTTTCGAAGACGCATCGACGTACGGATCGGTTACGACCAAATCGCCTTTGCTCTTAGCTGCAATAAACCAAGGACGCTGACGTGGGTCGTAGTCTGGACCCGCATCCCAGCCGTCGTCATTTTCAATCACAAAGCCATTACTTTCATAACCAAAACCGATGGCAAGGAAGCTGCTTTTTGGCGTCGGTCTTTCAAGTATGTTTTGAACATAGCTATGTGAACTGGGATCAAGCTCAATCACTTCAGTAATGGAGCGAGCGAGATCCTTCTTTGCATCCATTTCTGATTGCACAGTGTTACCAACACTGGTCAATATCTCGTTGACACTTGAGTCGATTTGCTCCTGAGTTTGGGAGCGGATGGTCATAACTTGTTGTGTCGACAATAACGACACGGTAATTAGCAGCAAAAATGAAGAGGCTGTGACAACCTTATGTCTGAATTTCATGAGCTTTCCTCTGATTCTCCCGGTTGGTTCCACTTTGCTTTCGCCTCTTTTAAACCGAGCGAATTGGGCATAAAGAGAAACCTATTGTGTTTGGTTATATTTTTATCGACATCTTTGTCAAAAACATGAACTCATTTGTCGTCTTTTTTAACTAAATTTAAACAAAACGATAGTTTACGTTAAAACTTGTGAGTGTGATCATGTTTGCGAGCTCGATTAATGAAATCGTCATAATGAAAAGAATTGCTTAACAAACAGTGGTATCAACTGGTTTTACAGGTGAGGTGATGAAAATTTTGTTGGTGCTGACAGGTGTTTTTGTTTAAGTTTTGTCTTTGTAAATTATGAGCTTTTTACTAAAAGCCTAATGTGGACGGAGTTTTAGGTATAAAAAAGGCCCCGACGATGCGGAGCCTTTGTTAATTGACGTCTCGATTTTAGAAAATAAGATGAGCAACGCCAGCAATCACAGGTAACGTGATTAACGTACGTAAAATGAAAATTACGAAGAGCTCTACAATGTTTACTGGAATTTTGCTGCCTAACAGTAGGGCACCTACTTCCGACATGTAGATAAGCTGAGTTACTGACATTGCTGCAATAACAAAACGTGTCATTTCGTTATCGATTGAGGCCGCTAAAATTGCTGGAATAAACATATCTGCAAAGCCAACAACTATTGTCTGTGATGCTGCAACAGCTTCAGGGACTTGCAGTAGCTCTAGGTATGGGATAAACGGTTGACCCAGAATTGCAAATACAGGCGTGTATTCTGCAATCACCAATGCGACGGTACCAAGACCCATAACTACAGGTAGTACGCCAAATACCATGTCGACTGCGTTGTGTACGCCTTCTTTAAATACAGACTGAACCGATGTGACTTGACCAGCACGCTTAAGAGCTAGATCCATACCCCAAGAGAATGTGGTGTGGCCTTCTGGCACTGTATCTGCGTCTTTATCTGGGTTGCTGCCGTCAATGTAGCGATCTTTCTTCAGACTAAGCGGAGGCAGGCGAGGAATGATAATCGCAGCTACGATACCAGCTAGACAGATAGCGCCGTAGAAAGGCAAAAATAAGTGCTCTAGTTTTACCTGAGCGATAACAACTAAGCTAAACGTGATCGATACTGCTGAGAAAGTGGTCCCGACAACAGCCGCTTCACGCTGAGTATAGAACTTATTTTCGTATTGCTTGCTGGTTAGCAAGATACCAACACTTCCGTCGCCTAACCAAGATGCCATACAGTCAATTGCACTGCGGCCAGGTAGGTTGAATACCGGACGCATTATTTTACTGAGTAACGCACCAAATAGCTCCAGAAGACCGAAGTTCAAAAGAAGCGGAAGCAGTAAACCCGCGAAAATGAAAACGGCAAACAGAGTAGGTAGGAGACCAGTAAGAACAAGCCCGCCAGTGTTTTCTTCCCAAATTGCTTTTGGACCCACTTGGAAAAACGTCATTAACACGGCAGCGCCGCCGATTAAACGAACAACGAGCCAAAGTGGAGATGGGTTGAAGAGACCGTTTAAAAAACCATTACGTAAAATTGCAGCTGGCTTAAAAATTTTGCAAAGAACAGAAGCAACGGCCATGAAAGCGATGATACTGGTGACGATAGCAATCAAGGTATCGCCTAACACCGCTGGGATGACTTTTGCCATCACGGCAACGGGAATGGTTAGGCCGCCATCGTAAGAGATCGGAGCCATAAAGAGTAGAAGACCAATTAGGGATGGGATGAAAAACATCCAAAAGTTGCCCTTAGGAGCTTCAGTAGCATTAGTGGTGTTATGCATAGTTGTCTCGTGTTACTACTAGTCAATACTTGCCATTTCCATGACATAAATATTCACTAAACATCCGTATTTAATCACAGTTTTGCGGAGGGTACCCGCAAACTGCATCCATTGCAATACTATTCATTAAATACATCTAGTTATTCAGCCGATTTGTCGGGTAATTGGTCAAATAACGTCTAAGTGTATGCGAATATGTTGCTTGTGTTAGAAAATTGTAGCACGAGAGGCGAATTGCGCAGTGAATTATGGGGCGCATTGTGACTGGAATAATAAAATGGTAAACAAATGTGATTTTGATCTAACTAACTTCTTTGCCAGAAATTCAGTTAGCCTTATCTATTCTAAGGTTTTTAGTGGTGTCAAAATACCGTTCAGCGTTTCTTGTACCGTTGCAGTGTGAACCTATTGAGCCAAATCTGATTGAAGCATGTCGCTTCAATCGGATCGAAATTTTATGCTTTTTGTTGACGGCTAAGTATGTATAGGTAACTCCAGTAAATCAGAGCTGTAGAAAAAGCCAATATTGCTGGGAAAACCAGCGTATATAAACCATATACCGTAAATAGAGCCGCTCCCGCGACGCCGCCAAACAAAAAGCCAAAGAAAATGAATAGGAATAATTTTGCTTTACGTCGGTCAAATTGACGACCTCTCAAGCTCTCTCCAATCATAATCCCTAGATCGGTGATGATTCCGGTCATATGTGTGGTTCTGACTACTGCGCCGCTAAACGTGGTGATCATTGCGTTTTGTAATCCACATGCTGCTGATGCTAGATATTGGCCGTACAAATCCCCTTGCACCAAAAAGCCCAAGCTGAGTAAGAGCAAGCTCCCTTCTATGCACAGTGCAACACCATATCTTCGCCCTAGTTTTAACGCACTGCTTTCAATAAAAAAGCCGCTAAAGGCAGCGCCAATCAAAAAGCTAAATACGATGAAGAGCAGGTGAATGGAGCTATCCACACCTGTTAGCAAGCTGTTCCCTAGCTGAGTTACGGTTCCCGAAAGATGAGTTATCGCTTGGTGTTGAAAGCCGAGAAGACCAACGGCGTTGACGCAGCCCGCGAGAAGAGCTAGTAGAAACGCGCCATATTCCACCCAACGAGGAAGTCTGGAAATCACAATAAACCCCAACCAAATATTAGGAGCCGATTATAACGCTCACACCGAGTTACGAAACCCTTTACAGTAAAACTCGATTGATCATTCTCAAAAAAATCTCACTTATAGGTCGTTTGTCCGAGCCAAAGTAAATACGTGAACGCGGATTGCTCGCTAGCAGATGTGTTCCGTTGTGCATTCGAAACTCACCCACCCGTGTTTCATTTGTTCATAGACTGAAACGGTAGGTTGGTGGAACTCTTTATCGGTAAATAGACCGACGGGAATGATCATGATTTCCGGGTATGCAGAAACGAACAACCTCATTGTCGTGCCGCAGGATGGACAAAAGTCATACTGAACCTCACTGCCATCATCGCCAATTCGGGTATAGCTAGTGACTTCACCGTTTAAAGTAACGTGCTCTTTTTCAAAGCGAGCTTGTACCCCAAAAACACTGCCAGTTCGTTTTTGGCATTCGAAGCAATGGCAGACAGACGTGTGGGTGGGCTCTCCCTTACAACGGATCTCAACTAAACCGCAGGCGCACTCGCATGTATGAATGGTTTTTGTCATCGTGATTACCTATTTGTCCCAATACACCAATAGACCTAGAGCACAGAGCTTGTGTCACTAGCTCGTTATGAGCTCTGGACTTGAAACTATTTGGATATAATCAGTTTAGTTTAATTTTGAAACACTTGAAGAGGTGAAATCATTTGGGTATACAATGGTATACTCGCTTTTCGTTTATACCTTGAAACAAGGAAGCTTTCATGACTCACAAAAAAATCCTGCCGATACCACTTATTCTACTTATTCCAATCGTTTTATTAGTTGTGGTTGTGATCGCAGGTGTTTATCGTTTTAGTTTGTCTGATGACGAGATCATGGCTAAGTTTCCTCAAACAGAAGTAGAAACTAACGTTATTGTGCAAGAGACGCTTGGTATCACTGCACGTAATCCTTGGACGATACAAGTCCCCGAGCAGGGTGCGGTCACTTTTCTTGATGAGTGGGATAAAGAAAACGGCTATTTGATAGGTGACTATGATGCAGGTGCGACGAAAGGTCAGGTACTTGTCCCAACTGCGTCGATTAGTCAGCGTGAGATTGAAGGTGTTTCATGGGTTGTTGCACCGATGATTGTAACGACACAAGGTAGCGGTTCGTTTAACTATGTTGGCTTGTTCAAGTTTGACCCCGTGCCGAGCCGAGTTGTACTTTTAGACAGTATTTTTGTTGGTGACCGCGTGAAATTTACTCAGCTCGAATGGAAAAGTGATACAACTATCACGCTTTCATATTTAGCGCACGGTGACGATCAAGCAATGGCAGACACGCCAAATCAATTCAATTCATCCACATTACAGCGTGTAGGGAATAACTTACATATGCAACAGTGATGAATTTTTTTTGAGTTCTGTAAAAATTCAGTATTTTCTGCGCTAGATCTCGAAATTTCCTAGTGATTTCTTATTCGGGAATGCATAAGCTATGAGCCTTGTTTGAAAGGAGATAGTAATTCCCGTGTCTACAAATGAAATTACAAGACGGTTGCCGAATCTGACAAGTCGTAGAGCGCTGCTGTTATACTCCTTGCCAGTTTTAGTTGCGATTGGTGTTTCTCACTCTCTCAAAGAGTCATCTTTAACCAAAACCATCGCATTGAACCTACCTGAATCTCAGGTCGTTGAAAAAATTCTTGATGCGACAACTGCCGAAGTTGTCACTCCCCCGAACTTCGAATATCAAATCCAAGCAGGTGACAACCTAAGCACTATTTTTAGTCAGCTCGGTTTCGGTTACAGCTCGTTAATGAAAGTAATGGAAACGGATTTGAACTACTTGGCACTTGATACACTTAAGCCGGGCAATACGCTCCGTTTCTGGCGTGATGATGCGACAGGCGAGTTAGCGAAAATGGAACTGCAATTTTCTATTGCAGATAAAGTGGTCTACAAGCTGAATAGTGATGGTAGCTATGACTTTACTGATATTTCCATTCCTGGCGTGTGGAGCCAAGAGCCTTTAGTTGGCGTTATTCAAGGCAGTTTTTCTTCTTCTGCGAGTCGTTTAGGTTTAACGTCGGCGGAAGTGAGTCAAGTCGTAAGCTTACTCAAAGAACAACTTAACTTTGGACGTGATCTTCGTGCAGGTGATCGATTTGAAGTTGTTCGTCGCTCACAAAGCATCAATGGTGTACCAACAGGTAAGAACGAAATTGAAGCGATTAAGATTTATAATCGCGGCCGCGAGATCACCGCTTACCTTCATACTGATGGTCAATTCTACAATGCCAAAGGTGAAAGCTTACAGCGCGCATTCCAGCGTTACCCTGTAAGTAGTCGTTGGCGTATCAGTTCTGGCTTTAATCCTAATCGTTTACATCCAGTAACGGGGCGTGTTGCGCCGCACAACGGCACTGACTTTGCTGTACCAACCGGTACACCCGTCGTTTCTACTGGTGATGGTACAGTGATCATGACTCGTAAACACCCTTATGCGGGTAACTACGTGGTTGTTGAGCACGGCAGCAAATACAAAACCCGTTACTTACACCTAAGTAAGATTTTGGTGAAGAAAGGGCAAAAGGTTTCTCGAGGCCAGCGTATCGGTCTTTCTGGTAAAACAGGTCGAGTGACTGGGCCACACCTTCACTATGAGTTGATTGAATACGGCCGTCCAGTTAACGCTATGCGAGCAAATATCCCAATGGCGAGTTCTGTTCCTAAGAAAGAGATGGCTACTTTTGTCGCGAACAGAGATGAAATGGATAAACTATTACGCGATAAAGAGAAAGCAGTGCTGTAATAAAGTACTTCGCTCAAAAAACAAAAAGAGACTAAGCATAGCTTGGTCTCTTTTACTTTGTGCATTAACTAGATTTGAATTCTATGACAGCAGTCTGTTCAGTACGTTAGGCACTCCGTACTTCACGTTCATTTATCAGGTGTACGATTTCTTCAACACTGTGTGGACGAGAGTAAAAATAACCTTGGATGTAGTGGCAGCCCATTTCAATTAACTTTTGCAGTGCTCTATCGTCTTCTACGCCTTCGGCAATCAAATCCACATCAAGCAGCTCTGCCAATTGCGCTATCAAAAACACTACTTGTTCAGAGGTTGTATTTGAGAGCATGTTCTGCACAAAGGTAGCATCGATTTTGATGCTATCAATCGGATAATTGTGTATATAGTTCAAGCTTGAGTATCCCGTACCAAAATCATCCAGTGCGACTTTAAAACCCAAGTATCGCAACGAGTTAAGTACCATCTGTTCACGGCCACTTTGTGAGAGTAAGACGGTCTCGGTGAGCTCTATAACAAAGTCTTTTGCTTCGTGCTGATACTTTTCAACCATGTTGGTTAAGTGATTAATATAACGGTTGGAATCAACCAGCTCATACGCTGAGCAATTGATGGAGAGTTTGACTTTATAGCCTAGGTTCGCTTCGAGTTCTTGCTTTGCGATACACGCGAGTTCAATAATCCGTTCACCTAACTCGATAATCAGGCCTGATTGTTCGGCAGCTTCAATGAACTCCGCTGGAGAGATATTTCCATAGATATTGCTATTCCAACGAGTCAAAATTTCAAAGTAATTCCAGCGGTCGCTCGTGATATCAACGATCGGTTGAACCACTACATACAACTCATCGCTGTCTTGTATATCAGTACTTAGCTGGATTCGCATTGCCTCAATAAGCTGCGTCCTACGGTGGTATAACGCACTAAGGTGTGTGTCGTAATGCTGAATCCGTGTATCGCGGTGTTTTTTACAATCTTTGAGAGCGAGACTGGCATTCAAAATCAGCTCATCGCTGTTCAACATATGTACTGGGGCACGTGCAATACCAATACTAACGGTGAAAGAAATCCGGTTAGATTTGTCGCTGTAGCCGCTTTCAATTTTGTCGAGTACTTCCTGACACACGGCGACAGGATCTTCGTCGTACGTGATGAAGGCGAATTCATCTCCTGCAACACGGAACGCATTGTTTGGCGACGACAAGCTCTGTTGAATGGCGTTAGCTGTGAACTTAATGATTTGGTCGCCGATATAGTTTCCGTTGATATCATTGATCGATTTGAAATTATCGATATCAAGATACGCCAAACTGAATGGGCGAGTCGCCTGCTGCGTTAATGTCTCCAAGGTATCAGCTAAACAGCTACGGTTGAGCAGTCCAGTTAGGTTATCATGCGATACCTCATAGCTAAGCTGATTAAGAAGCTTATCTGAACGTTCACTGACCCACTTTTCACGTAAGCTATGAATAATGACATTGGCATAAAATCGGTGGAAGTCGAGGATATCTTGCGCTTCTTTCGCGTGGATGCTTCGGGTAAAGGTAGACAGTAAAATTCCCAGAACTTCGCCATTTTGTGTCTTCAATGGCAGGCCAATGTAAGCTTGAATGCCATCTTCTTGAAACATCTGATCTTCATGAAAACGCTTGTATACCTGGTCTTGATAGAAAATATGTTCGCCAATGTCTTTCGCCACTTTTTCACAGGGGGTGCCTGAAAGGTGGTAGCTTAGGTTGTCTGTAATTTTTCCATTGCTGGCGAAGGAAATGGTATGAGCCGAATGCTGAAGATGCGCAACTTCTACAACGCAAGTGCAATGGCTCTGCAAGTGTTGATGAATATCTAGCGTGACTCGGTTTAGCTGAGCCGTGCCGTTTAGCTTCAATATCTCATCAATTTTGTGGAAACTGATTTGTACCTGACCCATTGAGCATTTCACCTAGCGTTGTTATTAACATATCGTGTAAGACACGACGAATTATTATTTGATATGCATCAAATAAACTATCGGTTACTAAGGCAGATTTTTCAAATTTTGTGAACGAACAAATCATTATTTTCATGTTTTTATGCTTGAACCTTTTAAAGCTATAGCGATAAAAAACGCTAAGCTAGGCGCGCTTCTCCTCTTCTAATCGTGATTTGAGATAATCGAGGAATAGCTTAGTTCGGGTATGCTGATAATCCAGCTTTGGATAGTAGGCATATACAGTGGCTTTATCCGCTGTGATATCGGGCAGGATAGGGACTAACGCGCCGGATTTGAGATCATCTTTGATCATGACGTTGTTCGTCATCAAAATACCCATGCCTCTTTTGGCACCATGAAACAGCGCTTCTGGGTTGGTCGTGGCAAAGTTACCGGACAAGCTGATACGTTTGCCTCGATTTGTTTTGATTTCTCGTGAGGGTTTTTCTCCCCAAATCAGGACATTATGCTCTGTCAGATCCTCAACGCATTGTGGTGTGCCATATTTCTTTAGGTAACTAGGCGCGGCGTAAAACTGGGCTTTATGTTCGAAAAGTGCAGTAGCTTTGAAACTTAGAGAGTTCAGTTGCTCTAATTCCCGGCTAATAAACAGGTCTAAGCTTAGCTCTGGCAATTGACCTGGTAGCGTTGTTGTTAATTGAAGTGTGATGTCTGGATATTTATCAAGAAAATCATCAAGATAATGAACTAGAAATTTAGAACCAACGGCCAACGTTGCCCCAATTTTTAATAGCCCCGCTGGTGATTGGTTGACTGAGCGAGTTTCATCTAATACCGATTGCCATGAATCAAGCTGACTTTTTGCTCGTTGATAAAACAGAGCACCAGCTTCAGTTTGGCTAATTGAGCGGGTCGTACGTTTGAGTAGTTGAACGCCAATTTTATCTTCTAGCCATTGAACTCGCTTACTGATAGCTGAGCTGGTGGTATTGAGTTTCCGCGCTGCTGCATTAAAGCTACCTTCTTCGACCACACGAATATAACTCTTCACGCTTTGAATCCAGTCCATTGTATCTCCTTGGGAATTAATTCCTTTCCAACTTAGCTGATTATCATCTTTGAGTATCAAATATACACTGTTTGCCATCAATCTGTCACAAAGTAGGAGGAACGTTTGCGTAAAACACCATTGTTATTAGCGATGATGATCATTGCCACAGGCCAAGTTGGCGTTAGTATTTATCTTCCTTCTTTGCCATTGATTGGTCATGACTTGAATTTGCCGCAACATTCGATTCAGAATCTCGTCACGCTATTTCTCGTTGGCTTCGGTATCTCTCAGCTTTTTTACGGCCCATTGTCTGATGCGATTGGTCGTCGGCCGGTGTTTATTCTGGGGCAAAGTGTATATCTAGTTGGTACGGTTATTTGCATCGCGTTTTCGGACAACATTGTTGCCCTTGAAGCGGGACGGTTACTGCAAGGCCTAGGAGCGGGCAGCGCTTCGGTACTTGGTCGGTCAGTACTGCGTGATAGTTATGACGGTATGCAATTAACCAAAGCGCTATCTTATATTTCAGTCACTGCTTCAGTGATGCCAATTATTGCTCCGCTGTTTGGTGGCTGGATTGCTTTTCACCTGAGTTGGCATGCTGTCTTCGTGTTTGTGCTGATTTACTTAATGGCAATTTTTACACTTGGTTTATTGGTGCTGCCAGAAACGCTGCCTTATCCGAAGAGAAAATTTAAAGTAGGCGAAGTAAGCGCGAACTATTTGCGTCTGTTAACGAATACACAAGTGATTGGTAGTGCGAGCTACAACTGGCTTAGTTATTTATCGGCTCTGGTTACGCTCTCCTTGTATCCATTTTTAATGCAACAAGAGTTAGGATTAACGGCGGCAGATTACGGCTCTTTAATGATCATACCATCAGTTGGTTTGCTGACGGGTAGCTTAGTGCTGAATTTGATCAACGCTCGTTACAAAGCTCAGCAAATCTTGCTGATGAGTTTCGCGATTGTTGCTATTGCTGGCTTCATGTTGTTGGTTACACCCTTCAGTGTATTTTCATTGCTGACGGCATTCACGTGTTTAAGTTTTGCTCAAGGAATGTCATTCCCGGTCTCGATCAGTTTGCTACTTTCACCACATAAGCAACAGGCAGGCGCGGTTTCTGCGCTATCTGGTTCTATTCAAATGTGTTTAGCAGGTTTGTTTGGTGGGTACTTAGTAGACTCATGGGTTACGAATCAGCAGCAGCTTGGGGTGTTTTATTTGTTTATTGCGTTACTTTCTTGCTTTGTTCTTGTACTAAGCCAATTTCGTAAAGTGCCAGAAGGGACGGTTCAAGCAGAAACTTCCATCTGAATATACTTGCAACCAGAAGGTCGGCTTTCTAAAATGCGCAGCTAAATTAAGTCTGGCCTGTTGTGTATACTGAATGACTTGGTTTGAAAGGAAGAGGGCGAACCTTGATACTTCTCTCAAGCTTGGAATACATTTCTGCCCAATGGCTATCCGATCTCTAATCGTTAGGTGAAAGAATGCAACAAAACGAATTTGAAACACTGGTAAAAGAAATTACTCAGCAAGAAAGCATGCCAAAGGCACTTGAAATCTTGAAGGCGTGTGAGGAAGAAGAAGTTGCACAAGCGGCGCAATCCCTAACGGGTCAGTTTGGCCTTGCAGAAGTTGATGGTGAGAAACGTATTTACCATATTACCACTCAAGAAGATGAGTCCGGAGAAGAGCAAGAATACGTAGAGCACGTCATGAATGAAGGCGATCACTTGATCAAGTTTGCTGCGTGGTTCTTTGAAACATTCTTTGAAATCAAACAGAAAGATACGTACGTCGCAGCGGGAAAAACATACCAACAACCTAAGCGATAGACGCTCATTTCAAGAAATCCACGAAAATCAAACTGAAAGTTAATTACAAAATAAATGTGACTGGAGTCTTGTTTTTATCTAATTGTGGTGTAAAATTACAACATAGTTAAGTCAATACATTCAGGAGAAGGTCATGGGTAACGAACTTGGTGGTGCTTATATTGGCCAGATGATTGCAAAAGACGCGATGCACAAAGCGCTTTACGGTAAAGCGAAGAAGAAAAAAGCTTCTGTTTTTGCTCGTGTTATTAAAAAACTGGCGAAATAATTTAAAAAGCCCTGATTGAAAAATCAGGGCTTTTTGCTTTTCTCTGTTTTGTTGTTAGTAAGTAGCCAACATATTGCACAACATTGGCAAAACGCTACTCAAAGACTGATGACATTTAAATCTAGAATTACGCGGATTGGCTTGGTATCTCCACAACATTGTTAGGCACTTTATCTAGCCCCTTTGCTGATAACCACTTTTCTAAATCGTCAGCGCCTCCAATATATTTTCCATCTAACCAGATTTGCGGCACTGTTACCGGTGTTTTTTCGCCAATGATGGCTTTTACTTCAGGAATCATGCGGTATAAGGCGGCGCTGTCTTTAACTACATCATGGTACTCATACTGAACGCCAGCCTCGTCAAGTAATTGTTTGGCTTTGACACAGTAAGGGCAAGTTGCTTTACCATAAACAATGTTGCCTTTTAGCTCATCGCGTTTTACCCACTCAGCAATAACAGACTGTACAAGCACACCCCGATTCAATGCTTCTCCTTGGCTGATAACTTTCCCTTCGACAAGAAGAATGGGTGCATGCCAAGCACCAGCTTTTAATGGTTCCCACCAGTGCGATAACCAATCTTTTACTTCAAGTTCAACGGGCACATCGGCTAGTTCGTTTTCAAAAGTATCCTTTAAAATATCTTTGGTTAATGTACATTCACCACAAGGAATATTGACTTTGAATGGGCCCCAACTACCAGCCCAGCGATACAGTGTAATTTTGATTGGTTGACTCATATGGGTTCCTCATTTCCTTTCCTGAAAATATAGAACTTTTAAATTAGATTTTTCTTTCAACTAACTTTGTCTTTTTCGCTTCCCAATGCGTAATAAACGCAATAGATGCAATAATAATCGCAGCACCTAACCATAAACGACCAGGTGGCACCCAACCAAACACCAACCAACCAGCAACAACATTCAAAGGCAGTTTGGCGTGATCAAATGGTTGCACAAATGAGGCGTCTGCTACTGCATATGCTTTAACGATAGCCCATTGAGCGAGTGCTGTAAGTGCACCTGCGGCTAAAAGCACACCCCATATCGTCCACGTATCTGGCATAGTAAACGTCGGTATCGCTAACAAGATATTAAATGGCGTTATCAGCAGTAATAAATAGACGACCATGGTTGAAGGCGGATCGTTTACCGACATTTTTTTAACCATTAATGAATACGCTGCCCAGAAAAATGCGGCGCCAACAGGGAGCAGGGTCGCCCATGTAAATGAGTCTGCCCAAGGCTCAAGAATGATCATGGCACCAACAAACCCCGTCAATGTAGCGAGCCAGCGTGCAGTACCTACTTTCTCTTTGAGTAACAAGCCAGAACCAACTGTGGCAAATAACGGAGAGGTCATGAGAAGTGCAATGCCTTGCCAAATTGGAACTGGGTAAGCGAGAGCCCATAACCAAAGTTGAATCCCGATAACAGAGAGAAAAATGCGGAATGCATGCCAGCCAAAGTGTTGGGTTCTTAAAGAACGTCTAATCCCAAGTGTACGTAGGTAGGGCAGAATAACAAATAAGGCGATTGCATATTGGAATAACGCAAATGTGGTGGAAGAGACACCAAAGTTGATGCTAGCAATTTGGGCGAAGCTGTTCACTATGGCGAATGCCAAGCCAGCTGCTAGCATCCAGGACGCACCTTGAACAGGATGATGATTCAATTGAAAAATTCCAGTTTGATAGAGGTGGCGGGATCATACGTCCTATTGTTTTTCGCGCCAATAAAAAAATGCCTCCCAGAGGGAGGCGACATTACCAATTCAAAGGACGTGCCTGTTATAACAGGTACAAAGAACGAGAAGCACAAACGCTGCCATGCATTTGCATAAATAATATTGCAGAACACGTGCCAACTTTTATGTGTTTGATTTTAAATGGTTTTTTGGTTTTTCTGTGTTGTCGATTAGATGAAATGCACTAACTTAGTGATCAATCGCATTAAAAGAGGGCAGAAGTAGGCGTCGTTACGCTCGTTTTTCATTGCTGAGCGATGCTTGGATAGTGTGAAAACTTATCGAGTTGTGTTGGGTTAAATAAAAATGGCCAGCAAAGGTGCTGGCCAAGTGGACTCGCTCTTAGGACAAGAGTGAATTAGAAATCGTAACGTACGCCTAGGCGCAGTGTATCTTCGCCTTCTGTTACTAGACCTGTTGTTGCATCTTTTGCTTCATCAAGTTGGTTGATGTAGTAAGACAGGTAAGTACGGAAGTTGCTGTTTAGTTTGTAGTAACCAACAAGCTCGATACCTTCAACTGTGTCGTACTTTGAACCGTTGTCTGGATCATTCTCTTGAGCTGTGTATAGAGCTGCAAGTGTCACTTTGCTTGCTACTTTGTAGCTTGCGACTAGCTCGTAAGCCGTAAAGTCTTCAGAGTCAGTCAGGGAACCTTGAGAATAAGTACCTGCTAGGTAAAGGTTGTCCATCGAGTAAGCGATACCACCTAGAATTTGATCTTCAGAGTTATCTTTATCTACATCGCCACCAGAGTATGCAAGACCAAAGTCGAGTCCCATTGGTAGTGAGTACATTCCAGAGATGCCGTATTTATCTTCGTTATCGCTAGAGTTTGCTTGGTAGGTTGCTTGAAGTTGTAGTGCATCAAACGCACCACGGTATGCGAAAACGCTGTCTTGCTTATCAGACGACGAATCAATAACTTGCTGAACACCAGAGAATTCTGTGATATCCGTCATGTCAGAGATGATGACTGCAGCCATGTCTTGACGACCTACAGAGAAAGCACCGATATCAGAGTCGACGCCTGCATACATGTAGCGGTTTTTGAATTCACTCTTGCCCGTTTTTTGTTCGGCTTCGTAAACACCGAAAGCAGAAAGGCCGTTGCCGATGTCTGTTTTACCTTTTAGGTTAAGACGAGCACGGCTTTTATCTTCCATGGAACCTTCAATTTCAGCACCGTCTGAACCGATGAAGTCACCACGAAACTCAACGCGGCCGCCAACTTTTAATTCAGTACCGTCGTTTTTGTATACAGTTGCTGCGAATGATGGTGCTGATACCAATGCTGTAAGAATTGCAGTAGTTAGTGCTGCCTTTTTCATTTTCTTATTACCCTAGTTGTAATCGATGGGCTTTCTTGCCCGATGTGTTGATGACGCTAAGGTAAAGGCTGAAAATGAAAGATAGATTTCTGTTAAGTTATGATTTGATTGCACTTTTATTGCTGGAAAGAATAAGTTCCCCTTCTCATACCACTTATAAAAAGAAAGGTTTATCTTTTTTGAGGTTTTTTCCTCTCCGTTAAAGACTGTGTTTTTTTCAAAAAGTTCCTGAATTGCTTCTTGACCCTAAATGTAAGTAAACATTTCAATTTGGCAGGGAAGTTTGGCCTAAAAATAGCGAATCATCAGCTATTTGTGAGTTAACTCTCTCTAAAGCATTTCTTATTGTAAGGTTTTTATTTCTCGATTTCTTGAAGACTAAGTAAACGATTGCTTTTTAGGTTTTGTCTGAGATCTTTTCACTCGGTTGTCAGGAACTAATCAAATAAAGTGTCGGCAGTTGTTACACAAAGGTAAAACTAATCTGGTGGAAACGATGCCTCGGATAGCCTTTGTATTCCTCTCTTTGTTCATCATTTCGTTTTTACGAAAGTGAACCAAAGCCGGGTCTAAAACTGACTAACCAACTAATAAGTAATGGATTTAGAAATGAATAAAAAATTATTAGCAGCGGCAATCGCGGCAGCAACCTTCGGTACTCAAGCAGTTGCAGTGGAACTATATAATAACGATGGCACAACATTTTCGATGGGCGGCCACGTTTCTGTTAATTTAAATGGATCAGAGCAAGGTGACACGGATGTGGGTACTAACTCTCCTCGTATCAATATCTCTGCGACACAGGATTTGGGTAATGGCTTCACCGCAGACGCACGTGGTGAATGGGCGCTAAACTACTTAGACGGTGGTGAAGAGTCGTTTAAAACTCGTCTAGGTTACTTAGGTATAACGCATGAGGTTTATGGTCGTGCAGTAGGTGGTACGCAATGGTCACCTTACTACGATGTCGCAGGTATTGCAGATATGCCAATCGCGTTTGCCAACGACTTCATCTATGACGATCATGGAAACCTTGGCACTGGCCGTGCGGATAAAATGCTTTCTTACCGTAATGCCATCGAGCTGGGTGAAGCGGGTGTGATCAACTTTGGTCTTGGTTGGCAGGGTGCAAACGATGATTACACGCGCAACGATGCTGGAGTTATAACTGGCGGTGCTAAATACGATGACCGTGTGCAAGCTGCGCTTTCTTACTCAATCATGGGCGCTAAAATCGGTTACTCTTACAATGGCGGCGATTTCCAGCACCCTGCATATGCAGGTAAGCACACGGCGGAATCACACGTTGTATCAGCATCTTACGGTGCGTACGGCCAAGGCCTATTCCTTGCTGCGGTTTATGGTTCAAACGAAAACATGAACTTCAGTGCAAAAGGCGACCGTTTAGAAGAAAGTGATGCATACGAAGCGATCATCGCATACGCTCTAGCAAACAGCCTAAACTTGAGTGTTAACTATGAGATGGTGGAAGGTAAAGAGTTTAAGAACTCTAAAACAGAAACTGCTCGTGAAGAAATGGCACTACAAGCAGAATACAACTTCACGCCTAAATTTGTTGGTTACGCGGGTTACCAGTTTGACCTAAATGACGACAATGGTCGTGAAACTGATGACAAATGGGCGTTAGGTGCTCGTTACTACCTATAATAGGGTTTAGCGAGAACTATTATTCAAGCTCATTGATCTAAAGCCAGCCTCGTGCTGGCTTTTTTGTCTATTTGTTTTACAAATACTTTGCTGTTTCAATTAGATGATACAAAACTCAAAACGGGGTGAATGTCTTATTTTTTACACTAGAGGTTGCTATTTAGTGTCGTTAAGTCAATAGGTTAGATTATGATGGGATTTTTGTTTTGCAGGGAAGAATGATGAGTGTTATTCAAGTTGAAGAAAAGAAAGTAGAAGTGGGTAAAGTGCTTTGTGTTGGACGAAATTACGTTGAACACATTCATGAGCTTAATAATGCAATGCCTGAGCAAATGGTTGTATTTAATAAACCCGCAACTTCCGTATCAACAACTCTGCGTTCATTCCATCAAGAGCCCCTTCATTATGAAGCTGAAATCTGCTTTTTGATCAAGGATGGACGTTATTCAGCGGTTGGTTTGGGATTGGATCTGACCAAGCGTGGTTTGCAATCCTCGCTTAAAAATCAGGGGTTGCCGTGGGAGCGAGCTAAGGCATTTGATGGCTCTGCTGTGTTTAGTCGGTTTGTCTCTTTGGATAACATTGATATCAATGATCTTAACCTTGAGCTCTTAATCAACTGTGTTCGTGTACAAAAAGGTCACGTTAACCAAATGCTCTATCCGCCGCTAACTATCCTGGATGAATTAACCAGTTACACAACACTTCAAGATGGCGATGTAGTGATGACTGGTACACCAAAGGGCGTTGGTGAGGTACATGAAGGTGACATCTTCCTTGGTCGATTAAAGTGTGGCGATGTCACCTTGTTGGAGATTGAGTGGTTGGCGGATTAAAGCCAAATTCGTAGAACGAGAAATACCACCATACTGATAACCGTCGTTAAAAGAACATTTTTAGTAAAATACGCGATTAAAGCAGCCAGTACGGCAGCCAGTAAAAATGGGTTTTGCACATTGACGCTGAGCTCCCCATCGGGAATGAAAACGATCGGTGCCCAGATCGCAGTCAGTACTGCGGGGCTAGCGTAATTGAGTACTTTTTGAGTGCGCGTCCCTAATCGCAATGGTAGCTTGGGTTCTAAAAACAAGTAGCGGCTGGTGAAAACAAGTACCGTCATCAGCAAAATAGCCAACATGATCATTAGCGTTTCTCCTTTACTTGTTCCACAAAGTAACCAGTAAGCATGGCTAAAATGCTCGAAATCATCAAACTTCCCTCAATTTGATAATAGGTTAGGGCAACTGAGCTCACCAAAGACACAATAACACTCGCGAGCACCGCTGCATTTTTAATGGTGGGTACTACTATCGCGATAAAAGTAGCGGCTACAGCAAATTCCAAACCCATTTCGTTCAGTTCAGGGATTAGACTTCCCGCAATAATGCCCGTCAATGTCGCGACATTCCAAAACAGGTAAAAACTCAGACCAGCCCCAAGTGCATACCAGCGATTAAATTGTTTATCGGAATGGTGGCCTACAATCGCAAACAGCTCGTCAGTAAGTAAGAAGCCGAGTGATAATCGCCATTTTAGAGGGAGCGGTGCAATTTTACTGCGCATCGATACACTGTAGAGGAAGTGTCGAGAGGTGATAAAAAACGTTGTCAGTAACATGGTCACTAGACCTGCTCCCGTTTTAATCATACCCATCGCGACGAGCTGTGCAGAACCTGCGAACAGAATGGCGGATAGTGCTTGTCCTTCCAAAGGGTGAAGCCCAGTATCAATTGCGAATGAGCCTGCGAGTAAGCCCCAAGGGAGCACTGCGATACTCAGAGGCATCATCGCAAGTGTACCTTGCCAAAATAGCGTGGCTTTTGATTCTTTTTGTAACGGCAAAGTGTGGTCCATAGTTTCTTCTTATTTATTCCTAAATCAGATTACCAAGATAGCTCGGTAGTCGCATAACGCCTTGTACAATATTGCTGCTTTAGCTGTGACGGACGTATTGGCCGGGAGTGACGCCCATGGCTTTTTTAAAGTGTCGATGCAGATGGCTTTGATCATGGAAGCCGCATTCTTGTGCCACGTCTGAAATTTTTTGTCCCATTTTTAGTAGCTTCTTCGCCATACGTAAACGTTGCTGAATTTGATAGGCATGAGGCGGAAAGCCAAATTGCTTTTGAAACTCTCTCAGCAGATGAAAAGGGCTTAATCCAGACAGTTTGGCGAGTTCTTCTAGTGAGACGTCCGTTTGTGGAAAGTCTTCCAAAAATTCTCTGACGAGCTGCACTTGTCGCTGAGCTCTGGTTGACTCTTTCAGTGGTGCCCGATGAGTGCTGTGTTTACTGGCTAGCTTGATCAACGTGCCGTAAACCAAAGTTTCTCTCAATAAACGGTTGTCTGATTTTTCTAGTGTTTCAAATACCAATCGTAACTGACTAGCCAGCTCAGGATCGTAAACCACAGGTTGAGGGAAATAGGGCAGAGCTACATTTGGTGAACCAAGCTCTTGTCCTAAAGTTTGAAACTGCTGAGGTACAGGGTACATTGCTTTGTATTCCCAACCGCCTTCCGAGGCTGAATGCCCGTTGTGTACTTCATCTGCATTAACAAGGATGATGCTGTCCTGTGGCGCGATATGATTCCCGCCCGTCCTAAAAAATTGTTGTGCCCCTTTTTCGATGACACCAATAGTGTAACCTTCGTGGCTATGGCGTGAAAAATTCTGCTTCTCATACTTTGCATCGAGAAGTTCTAAACCGCCGAGCTCTTGAGCTATCTTGAAGGTAGCGATTTCCTTATTCTTTTCTTTCATCTTTATCCGGTCTGCTCAAGAAAATCATTTTAGAAGTGTAACGGATCCATCGTGCTTATTTTTGTACAAAATTGCTATTTGATTTTGATAAACAGGCGAATTGATTGCTACTTTTCAACTGGGCAAACTATGATTTTTATTTTTTGACTTATCTTGGCTATTTTGGGCTGGATGATGTTATTTTGTTGGTATAACATTCGCCGCCTTGTTGTAGAAAAGCGGTTCCATCATGATTGATTTATCTGTACTTCCTGTTTATCTCACCGCAGTAGTGGCTTTGTTGCTGTTACCAGGGCCCGATATGTTGCTGATAGCGAGCTCTAGTATGAGTTACGGTAAGAAGGTCGGTCTTTTTGCTAGCTTAGGCAATGCGACGTCTGGTGTTATTCTTACTTTGCTTGCTGCGATGGGAGTATCTACCCTGATTGCCATGAGCCCAATAGCCCTTAAAGTCCTTCATCTACTAGGTGGCGCTTACTTGTTAAAAATGGGTTGGGACTGCTTACGAGCTGAGGCATCTTCGGCTCCAGAGCTTGATGGTCAAAACAAAATGGCATCAACTTATTATCAACGTGCTTTGATGAGTAATTTGCTCAACCCTAAAGCCTTGGTCTTTTTTGTGATGTTTTTGCCGCAGTTTGTCTCAAGCAATATCACGGCATCTTCCGGTGAGCAGATGCTAGCGCTAGGGTTATTGTTGAACGTTCTTGGCTTGTCATTCAATTTATTACTTGTTGGGTTAGCAGGCACATTGGGCAAAGGGCTGCTCGAGAACGAAAAATTCCGCACGTATCAACATAAACTAATGGGGTTAGTGTTTGTTATTCTGGCGTTGTGGATGCTGAGTAGTTTCGCCTTGTAAAGTTATCATATTCCATCAGAAAGCCAGCAATTGCTGGCTTTTTGTTTTAGGATATTGGTGTTTCCTAAGGAGAGGATATATGAAGCTTGAATTTTGTTTAAATCCAGATCAAACAGACCTTGATTTTGTTCGTGAAGGTATTCGATCTTATAACCGACTGCATTTACCTGAAGGGGAAGTGCATGCTGTAGGCTGTTTCGCAAAAGATGAGAATGGCAAGATCATGGGTGGCTTGACTGGCGAAATGTTTAAAAATACGGTGTTTGTGGAGTTTTTGTGGGTAGACGCTGAAAGTCGAACCTCTGGTCTCGGTAGTCAATTAATGTCGATGCTAGAACAAAAAGTAAAGCCTCATGGGGTTACCCATGTTTATTTGGATACCTACAGCTTTCAAGCTCTTGAGTTCTATCTCAAATTGGGTTTTGAGAAAGTGGGGCAGTACTCAGGCTATCCTGCAGAGGGCATCCACAAGTACTTTCTACAAAAGGAAATTGTAGGCTAGGGAAAGCACGGGTTAGCTTGACTTGTTCTAGTGAAAATCAAAAAAGAGGCGCGAATTTGCGCCTCTTGTTGTATCAAATATCTATGTTTCTCTTTGACTTACAAACTTTGCTGGTGCGCGTCGATAAGTTCGTTCATCTTCGCTTCTGCTGCTTGCTGTGCTTGCTCATAGCTCATATCCGCAGGGAAGAGGTTGATGACTTCGTAGTAACATTTTAGTTTTGGCTCAGTACCAGAAGGACGAACAATCACGCGTGATTGATCTTCTAGGTGATAAATCAATACGTCACTTGCCGGTAAGTCAATGGATTCTTCAGAGCCGTCGTCAAACATGCGAACCGATGTTTTTAGATCTTCGGTTACTGCAACTTTTTTACCAGCAATCTCTGTTGGTGGATTTGCTCGGAGTTTGTCGCCGATTGGTGGAGAGTTCGGGTCGAGAGCGATGCTGCGTTGTGCGTTGAAGTAGAAACCGTGCTCGCGGTACAGCTCTTCCAGTTTATCCCACAGTGTTTTGCCTTGCGCTTTAAGCTTGCCTGTTAGCTGTGAAAACGCGACGATTGCAGATAAACCATCTTTATCCCACACCTTGTTACCCACGGTATAACCGAGCGCTTCCTCATAAGCAAACAAGAATGGGTTGGTTTCTGTCTCTTGTTCCATGGCAACGTTAGTAAGCCATTTAAAGCCAGTTAATGTTTGATAGTATTGTGCGCCATGCGCCTTAGCGATGCTGCTCAGCATTCTTGAGGATACGATGGTGTTGCCAACCAAAGCGTTAGGTTGCTGTTCCAACAAGTAATCGCCAAACAGTGAGCCCACCTGATCACCCGTTAGCATTTGATACTCGCCATCTGGGCGTTTAACTGCCACGGCAAAACGGTCCGCATCTGGATCGTTAGCGCAAGCGATATCGGCATCTACGGACTTACCTAACGCCATCACCATATCCATTGCACCGGCTTCTTCAGGGTTTGGGAAGTTGACGGTTGGGAAGCTTCCATCAGGTTCGCGCTGTTCCTTAACACTTGCCACTTTTTGGAAGCCTGCGTCGGCAAGTAGCGTTTCCGCCATATTCGCGCCAACGCCATGCATCGCAGTGTAAGCGATAGAAATATCGGTGTTGTTGTCAGGAGTAAGCAGCGCGTTTTCATTCATTGTCTTACGGTAAGTTTGGTAGTAGTCGTCTTCCAACCAAACTAACAAACCGTGCTGTTTTGCATCATCGAGAGACATTAAAGGTAATGGCTTCGTTGTTGCGTCATCAATTTTCGCTGCGATTCCAGAGTCGTGCGGAGGAATAATCTGTGCGCCATTCTCCCAATATACTTTAAAGCCATTGTATTCTGGTGGATTGTGACTGGCAGTAACAACAACAGCGGCCGCCGCATTCAATGTACGGACACCAAACGCGACAATTGGGGTTGCTGCAACGTCATACGTTAGGTAAACCTTGATACCAAGGGCCGTCAGTACGGATGCGGTATCATGCGCGAATTGTTTTGAATCGGGACGACCGTCGTAGCCAATAACGACACCACGACTCGCGGCATCTTTGACTTGCTCAAGCAAATAGTGCCCTAAACCAGTGGCGGTCTCTTGAATCACCAAGCGGTTCATTCGGTTTGGACCTGCGCCCACTTTGCCACGTAAGCCTGCAGTACCAAAGGCAAGGCGTGAGCCAAAGCGATCAGTAAGTTCTTGTTCATTGTTCGTATCGACGAGGTGTTGTAGCTCTTCACGAGTCTTAGGATCAGGGTCTCGTTCTAGCCATTGAGTAATTAGTGCTGTCATATCAGTCATTCCTTAGTAGGTGGAGCCTACTTTCTTGGACACTTCGTTTGGTAAGTATCTCAATGTTTTCTTTTAAATCAATGTAAATGGTTCTCAATTACATTTCAAAGAGGGCAATCGATAAACCGAATTAATTTTTCTTATCCGAACAAAATTTAATCATATTTAATTTCTTGAAGAACCTTGGAACTATAACTAGCCTTTTAACATAAATATAACAAACCGTGTCGAAATCGTAGTTTTTGTGATTTTTCGTAAAGTTGTTCGATATTTGCATCGGGACGCAAGGAAGCTCGCGTAGGCGCAGCGGCTGAGCAGAGGAGAGATCTTTTGAAAAGATTAACGACTACTCTAGCCTTATCACTGAATGTGATTTTAATCACATTTTCCTCTTTTGGTTGGTCAAAGGAAAATGACTACAACATGACAAAAGGGGTCACAGAGATAAGTGGGCAAGTGTATGAATTACATATGCTGATTTTCTATATCTGCTGTGTAATTGCTTTGATTGTTTTTGGTGTGATGTTCTATTCCATCTTCCGTCATCGCAAGTCAAAAGGAGCAGTTGCCGCACATTTCCATGAAAGTACAAAAGTGGAAATTATTTGGACGGTCATACCCATCATCATTCTTGTCGCTATGGCGATTCCCGCAACAAAAACTCTAGTAGCAATGGAAGATACAAGCCAATCGGATATCACGGTCAAGATCACAGGCTCGCAATGGAAATGGCATTACAGCTATTTTGGCGAAGATGTTGAGTTTTTTAGTTTGCTTGCCACCAGCCAAAAACAAATTGATGGAATCGAAGCTAAAGGCGCACATTACTTACTGGAAGTAGACAACCCTTTGGTGTTGCCTGTGAATCGCAAAGTGCGTTTTTTGATGACTTCTGATGATGTCATTCACTCTTGGTGGGTACCGGACTTTGCCGTCAAGAAAGACACCATTCCAGGTTTTATTAATGAAGCATGGACAAGAATTGATGAGCCAGGCGTATATCGCGGCCAATGTGCGGAGCTATGTGGTCGTGCACACGGATTTATGCCAGTGGTGGTGCATGCGATGGAAGAAGAAAAGTTCGATGAATGGCTAGCGAGTAAGAAGCAAGAACTCGCACTTCAAAAAGCGGCGGCACAAGAAGCGCTCTCTCAAGACTTATCTATGGACGAATTGATGTCGCAAGGCGAATCGATATACACGGCGCGTTGCGCTGTGTGTCATCAGGCAAATGGTGAGGGGATTCCGGGTGCATTTCCCGCGATTAAAGGCAGTCCTATTGCAACCGGAGATGTTACAGAGCACATAGATATTATTGTCAACGGTCGCCCTGGCACCGCAATGCAGGCTTTTTCTAATCAGTTAAGTGACAAAGAAATTGGCGCGGTTATCACATATCAACGAAATGCATGGGGCAACGATACTGGCGATACAGTGCAAGCATCCGATGTGAATGCCTTTAAGGCACAAGGCAGTGCTAAGGAGGAAATATGAGTAAGCCAATAGATAAGGCAGTGAAGTCTGCGCCAGCAGAAGCCAGTGCGAACAGTACGATTGCGATTGATGATGGTCACGAGCATCATGCACCCCAGGGCATCACTCGTTGGTTGTATTCTACAAGCCATAAAGACATAGGCACCCTCTACCTTTGGTTTAGCTTTGCGATGTTTCTAACAGGTGGTGCGATGGCTATGATCATTCGTGCCGAACTGTTCCAGCCAGGGCTACAGTTAGTCGATCCGCAGTTTTTTAATCAAATGACCACGGTACACGGTTTAGTAATGGTATTTGGTGCGGTGATGCCAGCATTTACGGGTCTTGCTAACTGGATGATCCCGATGATGATCGGCGCTCCAGATATGGCGCTGCCGCGTATGAACAACTTGAGCTTTTGGATCTTACCTTTTGCATTTCTTATTTTGTTGAGCTCGTTGTTTTTACCTGGTGGCGGTCCTGATTTTGGTTGGACGTTTTATGCTCCGCTGTCCACGACTTATGGCCCGGATAGCACTGCGCTGTTTGTATTCTCTGTTCATATCATGGGTATCAGCTCCATTATGGGCGCGATCAACGTTATCGTGACGATCGTAAATATGCGAGCTCCGGGAATGACTTGGTTCAAGTTACCAATGTTTGTTTGGACTTGGCTAATCACCGCTTTCTTGTTGATCGCGGTTATGCCGGTACTAGCGGGTGCGGTGACCATGGTTCTTACTGACAAATATTTCGGGACTAGCTTCTTTGACGCAGTTGGTGGTGGTGACCCGGTAATGTTCCAACACATCTTTTGGTTCTTTGGTCACCCAGAAGTGTACATCATGATTTTACCGTCGTTTGGAATCATCTCCGCTATTCTGCCTGCTTTCAGTGGTAAGAAGCTGTTTGGTTATCATTCGATGGTTTACGCGACGTGCAGCATTGCATTGTTATCTTTCCTTGTGTGGGCGCACCACATGTTTACCACGGGGATGCCAGTTTTTGCTGAGCTCTTCTTTATGTATTGCACTATGCTGATTGCGGTACCAACGGGGGTGAAAGTCTTTAACTGGGTTGCCACCATGTGGCGTGGAGCTCTGACATTTGAAACGCCAATGTTGTTTGCCATTGCCTTTATTGTGCTTTTTACTATTGGCGGCTTCTCGGGACTGATGTTGGCGATTGTGCCGGCGGATTTCCAATATCATGACACTTACTTCGTGGTTGCCCATTTTCATTATGTGTTGGTATCTGGTGCGGTATTCTCGATCATGGCAGCGGCATACTACTGGCTACCTAAGTGGACGGGCAATATGTACGACCACAAGCTGAGTTTATGGCATTTCTGGTGCTCAATTATTTCCGTCAATGTCCTGTTTTTCCCAATGCACTTCCTAGGCTTAGCAGGCATGCCAAGGCGCATACCGGATTACGCCATTCAGTTTGCTGATGTTAATCAAATAGTATCAATTGGTGGGTTTGCATTTGGGTTGTCACAACTGATCTTCTTATGGTTGGTGATCAAGTGTATTCGTGGCGGGGAGAAGGCTTCTGCAAAACCGTGGGAACGTGCGGAAGGTTTAGAGTGGACAGTGCCAAGCCCTGCGCCGCATCATACGTTTACTACACCGCCTAAGATTGACTAGCAAAGAGTGGGGTGAGTGACATGAAACCGAATCCATCAAACAAGAAGCTCACAGTGAAGTTGCTTTTGGCGACCCTGTTAATGTTTGGCTTCGGCTATGCACTGGTCCCACTTTATGACGTGATGTGCGACGCACTGGGAATCAATGGAAAGACAAGTGAAGTAGCCGCCATTCAACCGACAGGTATGCAACCGGACATGAGCCGAACTGTTCGCGTGGAGTTTATGGCGCATGTCAGCCCAGATATGCCTTGGGAGTTTAGACCCAAAGTGATTTCGATGGATGTTCACCCAGGTGAAGTCGTGCAAACCGAATACCTTGCATTTAATGAAAGCGGGCAGAAGTTGGTGGGGCAAGCCGTTCCTTCTGTTTCTCCCGGGACTGGAGCTGCTTACTTCAATAAGATTGAGTGTTTTTGTTTTAACCAGCAGCCTCTGGATGGTAAACAGCAAGCTCAAATGCCGTTGATTTTTTATATCGAACCGGACTTGCCGGAGTCTATACACACGTTAACGCTGTCTTACACACTCTATAAACTTCCCCCTCCTACAGGCTCTTAGCCACTCAGGGAGAGAGATACAGACCAAGGTTGGTCAGTAAGGAGAGAAATTATGAGTAACAAGCCAGGAACATATTATGTTCCCGCTCAAAGTAGCTGGCCGATCATCGGTGCATTTGCTCTGTTTTTGGTTGCTGTTGGCGCAGGCATGACCGTCCAGGGGACACAAAGTGACGGTGCAGTGGGAACCATTGGTGGCATTGTGCTAGCGGTGGGCTTCTTGTTCTTGCTTTACATGTTGGCTGGTTGGTTTAGTAATGTGATTACTGAATCACTGAGTGGAAAATACAGCTCGCAAATTACTCGTTCTTTTCGCCAAGGAATGAGCTGGTTTATCTTTTCTGAAGTGATGTTTTTTGGTGCCTTTTTTGGTGCCTTGTTCTACGCCAGAATGATTTCTGTGCCTTGGTTAGGTGGGGCAGATAATAACTTCATGACTAACGAAGTCCTGTGGCCAACCTTCGAAGCGATGTGGCCACTCACACTGACGCCGGGAGGAGAAACAACACAAGCTATGCCGTGGCAGGGCATACCCCTTACCAATACTATCTTGCTGCTATTGTCGTCTATTACGCTACATATGGCGCATATAAGCCTTGAACAAGACAAAAGAACGGCACTGATTGTTTGGTTAGAGATAACCATCGTACTTGCTGGCTTTTTCCTATATTACCAAGCGGTTGAGTATGTTCATGCTTATCAAGACATAGGGCTCACGTTGCAGTCCGGTATTTACGGTAACACGTTCTTCATGTTGACGGGGTTCCACGGTTTACACGTTTGTCTTGGGACTATCTTCTTGATCGTGCTGCTGTTCAGAATCGCTAAAGATCACTTTTCGCCAAAGAACCATTTTGCCTTTCAAGCGGGCAGCTGGTATTGGCATTTCGTGGATGTGGTTTGGTTATGTCTGTTTGTGTTTGTTTACGTACTTTAGGCGCAGTGTGAACTCTTGGTTCGACTAATAAGGGCGAGGGTTTGGTGCTAGCCAACCCGAGCTGAGCGCAATAAGCAAAAGGACGACCACCAAAGCGGAGAACATGACTCGACGGCCTAAGTAATGACTCATGGGTTTGTCTCTTTTTTCAGGATTATCTGGGTCTTCACGAACCATTTCGATAAGCGCTTTTGCGAGGTTGAAGATAATGAAAAGCAGCAAAAGGACAAGCGTCAGTTTGAATAGAAATACGGTGGACATGGCACCTCCGGTTTCATCATTGTTGTTATCAAGACAATTATGGCTATCGAAACGGTTTTGGGTTGCAGTTGGTTTAACTGTGGTTGTGTTTTCTCTTTTGGTCAAACTGGGTTTTTGGCAGTTTGAGAGAGGGCAAGAAAAACAAGCATTGGAACAAGCCATTCTCGCGCGTGCGGATAGTGCGTACCAAGCACTAAGCGTCGTTCTTGAAGACAACGACTGGCGAGAGGAAAGTATCCTCGGGAAAAAAGTGGAAGTTAATGTTGTTCCTCAGGCGTTTCCCGTAATTTTGTTAGACAACCAAACGCATCAAGGCAGTGTGGGATATTTAGCATTTCAGATTGTATTGACGATCGATGAGCCTAGTGCCTATGCGTTATTGGAGCTTGGTTTTGTCGAGGGAAGAGCAGAACGCTCAGTGTTACCAACGGTCACCAAACTCGATAATTCGACTTTCATCACAGGACGCCTGTACCGAAAATCTACTAATCCACTGAGTTCAGAGTTAATGCCGGAAGTTGGCGATGTTATTCGCGTGCAAAACCTAAACATCGCGCAATTGAATCAGCTACTGAATATTGAACTTATGCCCGCAGTCTTGCAGCCAGACAATTTAACTCGTTGGCCCTATGACTTTCCTTGGAATCCATTGCCACTCAATAGTGCCAAACATTTTGGCTATTCGATTCAATGGTTTTCGATGGCAGGTGTTTTCTTAATACTGACTTTAATTGTTTTTGTTCGTTGGCAAAAAAAGTTGCGTCACATGGAGGTGAAGCATGACATCTAAAGTAACCAAAGGACGACTAATGTTGATTGCGCTGGTTTGTACGTTCGCGCTTCCCGCTGTCATTGCAAAAGTCATTCTCACACAAGGGTGGTATCAAAGCGGAGTGACCAATAGAGGCGAGTTAGTCGAACCATATACGACGTTAGAGCAGCTTGGTCAAGAGTCACCTCTCAAAGACCATGGTTGGCAACTCGCTTATGTATTGCCTAACGAATGCACTGAACAGTGTAAACAGCAGCTTTACCTGCTTCAGCAAAGCCATGTTGCTTTAGGTAAGTATCAAGAGCGAGTAGTGCCAGTCGTTTGGCAGACTGAGCATTCAGAACCCATGGAAGTATCGATGTTAGCGATGCAAATGAATGAATTGGTTACCGCTAAAGTGAAACCTGGGCAAATATTGATCGTTGATCCTCTTGGGCAACTGGTGATGTCTTACTCGCCGAAACCAAATGAGGACTTAGTCCTATTGAATAAAGGTATGTTGGCGGACTTACGCAAGCTCTTAAAACTGTCACGAGTCGGTTAGAGGAAGTGCATATGAAATTAATTCAGTTGGTTAGATTCAGTTTGCTGCTAACTCTCGTGGTGATCATATTAGGGGCATATACTCGCCTTTCAGATGCAGGGTTAGGTTGCCCGGACTGGCCTGGTTGTTATGGGCACTTTTCTGTACCGCATCAAGAAGAAGACGTCATACGTGCTAACCTGAACTTCCCCGAGCGGGCAGTAGAGCATGAGAAAGCATGGCTTGAGATGATTCATCGCTATTTTGCGGGAACGTTAGGTTTAGTCATTTTTGCGATGGCAGCGATATCAGTAAGGTCTGAGCGTGTAAATTCAACCATTCCGATGTTGCTAAGCGTATTGGTGATTGGGCAGGCACTTTTGGGAATGTGGACAGTTACTCTTAAATTAATGCCCGTCATCGTGATGCTTCACTTGCTCGGTGGTTTTGTTTTATTGGCGTTACAGGCGATTTTTTACTGCCAATTAAAAGCGCAAAACAATCTCTATTTCTCTCCATCTTCTAGCTCTCTGAGAGGCTTTTCATTGTTGGTTTTTCTGGTTGTTTTGGTGCAAGTGCTCCTTGGAGGATGGACTTCGTCAAATTATGCTGCGCTGATGTGTACCACACTGCCGATTTGTGAGGGAGACTGGATGAGCCATCTCTCATGGAAAGAAGCGTTTTCTTTCTGGCAAACTGGATTCGAGAATTATGAATTTGGTGTCTTGGAGTATCCGGCAAGAATGACTATACACGTCACTCATCGTATAGGCGCTATTGTTACCGCCACCGTGGTATTGGCTTATAGTATTGGGCTTATGAGGCAAGATTCTCATCATTCACAGAGAATTGGAGGGTGGTTGTTATTCACTCTGGTGTGCCAAATTATGCTGGGTGTAAGCAACGTAGTATTTCAACTTCCTATCTATGTCGCGGTGGCGCACAACCTTGGTGCCGCTGTTATGTTGAGTCTCGTTTGTGTTAGCCAGTTTTACTTGTGGCAGGGTAAAACGGCTTGGAATTACACCGCGAAAGGAGTTCGCTATGAGTAAAGAAATCGCGCTGTCGTTAAATGGGCGAAAGCGACTAAGTTCCGTTTATTTGAAGTTAACGAAACCTAAAGTGGTGGCGTTAATGTTGGTGACGGCAGTAGTAGGTATGAGCTTAGCCCCGGTTGATGATTTCCCCTGGTTGCAGGCGGTAGTTGGCCTAACGGGGATTGGTCTGATGGCAGGGTCTGCGGCAGCGTTTAATCATCTAATTGACCGCCGAATTGATGCGAGAATGGCACGTACACACAAACGACCATTGCCATCGGGTGAGACTAAACCATCATCGGTGATAGCCTTCGCTACAGTTTTAGGTGTCTTAGGGTTTGTACTTCTCTATGCGATAGTCAACCCGCTGACGGCATGGTTGACTTTGATGAGTTTGCTCGGCTATGCGATGGTATACACAATGTACCTCAAACGTGCTACGCCCCAAAATATCGTCATTGCAGGGATTGCCGGTGCGATGCCGCCTCTTCTCGGTTGGACTGCTGTAACAGGGCAATTACATGCGAATGCCTGGCTGCTCGTAATGATCATTTTTATCTGGACGCCACCACATTTTTGGGCTCTGGCTATTCATCGTGTCGAGGATTACCGCAAGGTAGATATTCCCATGCTGCCAGTGACACACGGCATTGAGTACACCAAAACTTCTATTCTGTTGTATACGGTGCTATTGACTTTGGTTTGTGTCCTACCGGTTTTGGTTGGTATGGTCGGCGTGGTGTATCTTTTTGCCTCGCTACTCCTCAATGCTGGCTTTATGTACCATGCATGGAAGCTAAAATATGCACCAGAGCCAAATACCGCGATGGAGACGTTTAAATTCTCTATCTATCATCTTTTGGCGTTGTTCATTGCATTGCTTTCGGATCACTATATTGGTTTTTAACCTTTCTTAAAACAGAAAACGCCGCGTGGTTCGCGGCGTTTTTGGTTTTGATACTTTGGCTTTAAGACAAAGCTTTCTAGATTTATTGAATTTCTAGCAGTTCAACATCAAAGATCAAAACACTTGCTGGTGGAATTGGGCCAGAGCCACTCTTACCATAGCCAAGCGTGCTTGGTACGAAAAGGCGGATTTTCTCACCTTCTACCATGTATTGTAGACCTTCTTGCCAGCCTTTAATGACTTGGTTAAGACCAAATGAAATCGGCTCACCACGATTAACAGAGCTATCGAATACCGTGCCATCAATCAAGGTGCCGTGGTAGTGTACTTTTACTTTACTTGTTGCCGTTGGGTGAACCTCACCTTCGCCTTTTTCAAGAACCATGTATTGAAGGCCACTTTCTGTTGTGATGACGCCTTCTTTTTTCGCATTTTCTAGTAAGAATGCTTGGCCTTTGGCAAAGTTTTCATCTGCTACTTTATGGTTTGTCCAAGTACGGTAAATGAAAAAGCCCGCCAAAATAAAAATAATAAGAGGAAACAAAAATTTAGACACGTAATCTCCTTGTCTATTTAGGTTGTTTTAGCAAAAAGTTGATGGTTTCTGCCATGGCTTCAACGCTGTCATGACCACCAGTAATTACTTGATATTTTCCGTTTACGATAAAGGCTGGAACGGAGTTAATTTGGCCTCGCGTGGTGATCGCTTCTGCCTTAGTGATGTACTCAAACAGCGCTTTTTGCTGTGCTTCATCTAAATGGTAAGGGCTGATAAGGTTGCGAGACTCAAAGGCTTTCTCAACAGCGATTTGGCGTTCCTCAGCCGTTGCATCGGCACCCATTTGCACAGCAGTAAAAAGATCTGCCATAAACGCTTTATCTGGTGTTGATTCAAGCTGCATTACGGCAGTATAAAAGATGATGGCGCTCACTTGTGCACTTTCATTGAACGTTACATGCATTTTTTCAACGCTTTGATCGGTCAATGATTCAATTTGAGGGACAAACTCTTCCATTGAGCGGCAGTGGCCACAAGTTAAAGAGAATGCTTCAGTCAGGGGAGCTAAATCATATTCTTCAAGGGATACTGGCAAAACTTCGTATTGTTTGCCTTGCTGAGGCTGACTCTTGCCGCTATCGCATGCCGACAAAGCCATTACGGCAACAACAACAGCAAAGCCTTTCGATATGGTTTTTAACATAGTAGTGCTCTAAATGAGAAATTTGCGTTAGTTTATCGGTTAACGATAGTGACTAAAACCATTAAATAACAATAAAGTGAGACCATTGGTAACAGACTTAGCCTGACGTATGGGCTGTAAGGGTAGGGTATTTTAGTGTTGCTTTTTATTTGAGAGATGATTTGGCATTGACTCCAGTGGCATGAACGCTGCATAGACAAACCAATCGGTGGACAAAAGCGCTAAAGATTCGGCGTGTTTTGTCGACACAATGAACAAGAGTTTTTCTACGTTGGTAATGGTATGAAGCATTGGTTTTTAATTGTTTGTGGCATTCTGGCCGGGTGCAGTAGCCTCGATCAAGATATGGTCCCAGGTGGGAACATTTTAGATACAGCTCCTAAATCAAACACTGAGCTGAGACACCCAGAATGGGGATACCCGAGCGCATCCAATGTGGCTTCTTCCCCTCGTTCATATCAAACGGCGAGGGCGTCAGTAAAAAAGTCGCAAAACGTGACCTCTCTGGAAATGTTCCTGAGCAGGCATAACATTCCTCACGAGACGCTCAGTGGTGGTCACCTGATGATACGTTTGAAAGAGCAAGTGCATTTTCAAACGGGCTCTGCACGGTTATCTGCTCAATCTCAAGACTGGATTCGAAACATTGGTCACTATCTGGCGGGAAGAACTGATGTTGATGTCGTGATTGATGGTCATGCGGATAGTACGGGAGCTGAAAGTTTCAACGACACGCTATCTGAAAAGCGAGCTCGTGAAGTAGAAAAACAATTATTGGCGACGAGTATTCCACGTCAACGAGTGTTTTCTAGAGGCTTCGGAGAGTATGTACCGAAGTGCAGCAATGCGACAGCGAGTGGTAAAGCTTGCAATCGGCGCGTAGAGCTAACATTGATCGTGGATGAATAACGCAGACGTTGGGTGGTAATCTTCGTTGTGTTGTTCTTGCATACCCGTTATTTGCTTAGTGGAGTTTAAGTTCGGAGTTGAGCAAGAAGACTGAATAAGGAAAGCTCGCACGGCAACATTTAGCTAGAAAAAATAGAAAAGAGGCACCGTTAGGTGCCTCTTTTACATCCGCCAATGTTCATAGGGGGAACTTAGGCAAATTCTTTTTCAACGTAAGCGACGATGTCAGATGACTCGTATAACCACTGTGTTTCGCCATCTTTTTCGATACGAAGGCAAGGGACTTTAACTCGCCCACCACCTTGCTCTAGTTCAGCTCGATGAGTAGGATTATTTTTTGCATCACGTAGCTCAATGTTCACCGATTGACGCTTCATTGCACGGCGGACCTTTACGCAAAAAGGGCAGGCTTCAAATTGGTAAAGTGCGTATTGTTTCGCTTTTTCATCAATACGTTGCTGTTCTTCTGCGGTGCGCTTAATACCACGAGGTGAGAACACCGCGTTCAGCAATAAGATAACCTTGCCTAAAATCCAACGGATAAACTTCATAATGATCCCTTGACGTTCATTGGGTAACTGTCCTTTAAGAATGCAATCATGATGCTTGTTGCACTGAGCGTGAAGTCTATCAGTTGTTTGAAATGGATAAAACCATGTATTTTATGCGGAAAATAGACGTTTAAACCAACCCCAAAAGCCACTTGCTGAAGCCGGACGGGCTTCTTTACCTTGATAAAAACTTTGCATGAGTTCGGTTCTGAATGCATCAACGTCCATGCGTTTTATGACAAGCTCATGCTGCAATGTATTTTGAGTCTGCTCGGCATGATCGTGCGCCAAGCTGAAATCCATATTTAAATAGCCTTGCGTGTATAACCAAAGGTGGGTGAATAAGATTAGGTCTTCAGCAGATTGGTTAGTAAACTTATCCGCGAGCTCATTACCCAAGGAGTCAGTCAGAACTTGCTGCATACGCTGGGTAGAGTGAGCATGTTGCTCGTAGTTAGCACTTGCTTCAATATGTGATTTGGTCAAAAGGCCAAGCAGGTGAAGAGTAGGTGCTGTTGTGGGTTTGTTCTCACAAACTTTTGTAAATAGTTGTGACTGTTCTTTTAACCAACGCCGCTTTGCTGCTTTATGTTCTTTAACAAAGGGGATTTCTTCAAATCCCATCTCTTGACTCAGTTCACTAAGAGACGTCATGGTTTTTTAGTTCCTTCACCGTTACTTCGATATGTTGATCATTGATATCAACAAAAATTGAGCTGCCAGTAATCATAACAGAAAGGCTAGTACCTCGGTCAAGATGCTGACAAATCAAGTCGATAGCGTCATAGTCAAAGCTCTCTACGTTGACGGGAAGCATTGAGAACTTTCCTGACATTTTGTCCCACCAGACAGCCGCTTTGGTGTTATAAGTGTAAACTTTTACATGCTTTGCGAGGCGAGAAGCTTTCTTAATTCTGTCTGGTTCTGGTTCGCCAATTTCAATCCAGTGAGTAATGCTTTGATCATCGCCAACATGCCATAAATCAGGCTCTTCAATCGTAGAGAGTCCTTTTGTAAACTCCAGATTGCTTTGAGCATTTAAACAGTAAGCTAGAATGCGAGCCAACATTCGTTGCGGCTTTTCAGAAGGATGAAGGGCGATAGTTAGATTTTTAGAATCGTAATAGTCATTATTCATATCGGAAATGGCGATACGAAATTTGTAAATGGTTGGTTTAAGAGCCATGGATTTATATCGTTTTGTTGGCAAAATAAGTTTTAGGCAAAAAAATAGCCAGCTTTAAAAGCTGGCTATCGTATCAAATTCTTTAAGAATTAAAGTACTTTGATTTGCTCTGCTTGAGGGCCTTTTTGACCTTGAGAGATAACAAATTCTACTTTCTGGCCTTCAACTAGAGTACGGAAGCCGTCACCAGTGATTGCAGAGAAGTGAGCAAATACGTCAGGACCGTTTTCTTGTTGAATGAAACCGAAGCCTTTAGTTTCGTTGAACCACTTAACTGTGCCAGTAGCTGTGTTAGACATGTCTATTTCCTAAATATCTAAATAATGTAATCTTTCGCCTCAACGGCGCTTATAGCGTGGAAAAATAAATTGCTATTGCGTACCACAGGACGACGGGTTACAAGTAATCCAACGAAATGTGAAAACAAAGAACTTTCTTTCTAGCCGTGTTTGAGTCTAGGTTAATTCCACGAAGAGTCAACATATATTAGTGCTTTATGGACAAATATTTGTATTTAGTCACTATTTAACCAGCATGTTTTTGATTAAATTTCAAATAAATGACGGTGATGTGAAGTTTTTTAGCATAAAATTCAACTAAATCTATAAATTTGACTTATTTATATAATTATTGTCCAATCTGGTTCGACCATTAAGGAGGATTTATGGCAAAGCGTAAAATCAGTCCTCAACCGAGTGGCTCACAACATGAGACCGACTTCGGCAGAGGTGAAATCAAAGACAACGCGTTAAAAGCGGTTGTTACCAGTCAGCTGTTCCAAACACGAGTCGTTAAAGCGAAAAAAGGTAAAGGTAGCTTCAGCCGTAAAATGAAGCATAGAGGCAAAGAGCCCTATTCAAAGTTCTCCCCAAGGTGGATTTTGAATAGGGCTTTTTTGTTGGTACTAGGTGTTTGCAAAACTGATGATATTCAATTTTTAGTACCAGATAAGTTTTCCTAATTTATCATGTACTGCTTCAACTGCTTCAACTGCTTCAACTGCTTCAACTGCTTCAACTGCTTCAACTGCTTCAGCGAACTAGGCGTTGAAAGTACCAATTAAGTACTAAAACTTACTAAGTTAGATTCATATCAATAAGCGTCACTTCCTGTCTTATGCAACTCTACTATATCTTTAGTCTAATCAAACAGCCGAGATTATGGTTTAAAAAGACTGGTGAGAAGTAGGTATGTCATCGACGAGTTATGGTACTTATGGTTGCAAATGTAAAAAAGCGTGTGCTTCTTTATTACTACTGTGGCTGTCCATTTGTCCGATGGCGCATGCACACAAGTCAGAGTCTCATTCTTTAATTGTTGCTAACTCCAAAGCGTGGAAGCCGTTCTCTTACCTTAGCCCAGATGGTGAACCTAAAGGTATTTTAATCGACTTTTGGAAAGAGTACGCGGTGAACAACCAAATCGACGTTCAGTTTCTCCTTTTGGATTGGGATGCTTCTTTGCAAGCCGTAAAAGAGGGTAAGGCTGACTTTCACGGAGGACTTGTCTACTCGCCCGAAAGGGCGAAGTATATGGACTTTGGCGCAGTCATAATGCCTATCCAAACCAAATTGTACGTAAATAAAGATGTACTTTCGGTTGATATCAGGAGTGTTTTAACTGGCGAAATGACGCTGCCAATTGGCGTTGTTAAAGGAAGTTACGAGTCTGAGTTTGTTCAGACGAATTATCCGAATGCACCTATCGCAGAATACATTAACAATGATTCGATGATACAAGCCGCCGTCGATAAAAAGGTGCTGTACTTCGTTGCGGACCTGCAAGTTGCTAACTTTTATATGGCAACCACGCCGGGAGCGGGTATGTTTGTCCCGACAATTAGCTTATATAGTAAAGATCTTCGGATTGCAGCAGGAATGCACAGTGCAACTTCCATTTTAGAGGTATCACGAGCGTTTGAAAAAGTCATCGATACGGATCGTGAGCGGATCCTCACCCGTTGGAGTCTGGTGAAAACGGTTTATCCACTTTATCTTTTCCCTATTGCTATTTTCATTATGGCGGTCGCAACGCTTTATCATATTTTTGCCCTCAAACGTATGGTTGCTCTTCGGACAAGGCAATTAACGATTGCCAATCAGCAATTGCTAGAGATGACGTTGACGGATTCTCTCACAAAGCTATACAACCGTAGACACCTGATTGAGCAATTGGCGCTACTGAATCATTTGAAGCGAAACTTAACGGTGATGGTGTTTGATATTGATGATTTTAAATCAATCAATGATCGATATGGCCACCTTGCTGGAGACCGAGCAATAGTTGCCATCGCAGAAGCCGCTAAGTCGATGACTGATGACCGAATGACATTGGCGAGAATTGGAGGAGAAGAGTTCGCACTCGTTACGTCTTCTCTGTCAGAGCGAGAAGCGCTCAATTTTGCCAATATGCTTTGTAAAGCCGTTTACGATCAGCCTGTTATACTGGGCGGACAAGCAATTCATTTGAGTATCAGTTTGGGCTGTGCTTACTATCCTGAGTTTACCCACATCGTGAGCTTGCAAGATGCTGACGAGTTGATGTATCAAGGTAAGTCTGAAGGAAAGAATCGTGCAGTTTTCCAAGTTATAACAGACTGTCAGCTTCTACCTGCGCTTCGTCAAGTGAATTAAGCTAATTCAACTGATACTTCAAACCATCCTCAAGCCTCAAAGTTTTAGTCAGAGTAAGGTGGTAAGCGTTGACGATCACGTTGCGTTGTTTTCTTTGAGGCCAATTTGCGTACAAATACTTGCACTCTCATATATATAAACCCCCGCCTGCTCACGTTTTTATCATAGAAGCAGTAATTGTTTTAAAGTGATAAGTGATTTCTTGGTAAAGATCAGAACCCCTGTCTACACTCAGTGTAAAGTAATGCATATAAAGCATGATGCATACGGTGTTGTACAAAAACAATTAAAGAAGATAAGAAATAAGTTGGCTTGAGAAGGACGGGGAATGAACAACGAATGCTTTGCTAGGTTCCGAGCTGTCACGGATGAACTGTCAATGAAAGAATCGTTGTCAGTTGGGAAAGACCCTTATGCTCACTATCTCAAAGATATTGTGGGCATTGATTTGTTGTCTCGTGAAGAGGAGTTGCATTACGCCAAACTTAATCGAGCTGGTGATGAAGAAGCGCGCGAAATGTTGATTGAGTCTAATCTTCGACTTGTTGTGAAAATCGCAAAAGGTTACCTCAAACGGCCAGGTAATAACTTTACTCTGCTCGATTTAATAGAAGAAGGTAACATTGGTTTGATAAAAGCGGTCGATAAGTTCGATCCTGAGCCAGGCTACCGTTTTTCTACTTATGCGGTATGGTGGATTCGCGAGAATATAGAAGCGGCATTAATGAACAATGGCCGCACGGTACGTTTACCTGCTCATGTGTGCAAAGAGATAAATAGCCTGGCTTTAAAAAAGCTCGATGCGTCAAAAAGTGAGAGCAAGGAGTTGTCTATTTCTGAACTCTCACGCTGCTCAGGGGTGAAAGCAGAGCGCATAGATGAACTTGTTGCTCTAAGTGGGTTTATTGATGTATCGACCACGGCGGACCTACATCGTGTTCCATTTGTTCTTGAACTGTGTGAAAGTGAGTATACGCCAGATCCACAACAAGACTGTGAAAACCAGTGCTTTACTCAAGCTATTGAAAATATTATTAAAACTTTGCCAACTAAGTTGCAGAAAGTCTTGATCCATCGATTCGGATTATTTGACCAGAGAGTGAAAACCTTGTCGGAAATAGGCCTGTTATTAAACGTATCTAACGAGCGTGTTCGTCAGATGCAGATAGAGGCGGTTGAACGCGTGCAGAAACGTCTCCGATTCGATGGTTGGGTTTAAGATTTTTAGCCCCTTATCCTAGCCGATTAATTTACTGGCTTGCTACTCTGTTCTTCCGTAAGTAACAGCAGCTCAAGCTGTGCTTTAGCTGCTGCCTCCAATCTCCATACACTCAATAATCGGTTAAGTGCTGCGCGATAAGTGCGACTTTTGAGTAAAAAAGCGAGCGTACTTGTGTAGTTGTTTACGACTTGCGCTTGTGTCTCGACTAATGCGGTTTTGTTTTCGATGTCGATGTGTTGAAGGTTAAAGTCAGGTAGAAACGCAGACTCATACCATACCTCTACAATTTCACGAATTTCGAGTTCTTCTTCAGGCACATCGAAGTCTTGTAACTGGTAGTTTTCTGGTATTGTTGATAAATAAACCACATCCAATTTGTCTGCAACAAATGTATACATCGGATTCCTTAGTGTACGCGCTTACAGAGTAAATAGTCTCATCGTTTACATTTTTGTCAATGACCGTGCTCAAGTATGAATGATGAACCACACCACATTCCGAACTTAACTTAGACTTTTTAAGTACTTATCGGTTAACCCGAAATATTTCAGGTTGCCATCTGGCTCCAAGACTAAGCTCATGTTGGATGTAGAGATCATGCCCGGATCATTCGTTGAGAAAATAACGGTCTTATTGAGTAGTTTGTCGCTAAATAACCGCTTGAAATAGTGGGAGTTTTCTTGCTCTGCACCATTAAATGGCTCGTCAATGATAATCAAAGATTGTTCGCAGTTGCCTAGCCCTAATGCGAGCCGCAGTCTTTGTTGAATACCATTTGGTAAACTTTTACAGATATCAACGCTCAATTGAGTGTCCAGGCCTTGTGGTAACCATGTATCGAGCTCAAAGAAACTCACCATTTCACGCATTTTTTCTGTTGGGATTAATCCATTATGCAAGATGAAGTTAGTCTCCAAGGAGCCTTCAAAAATATGCAGGTTAAACGGGATGTAGTTAATCGAGGTTCGATAGCGGTAACTGTTGAACTGTTTGATGTTATAACCGTCCACCGAAACTGAGCCTTGATAGCGTTCCTCTAGCCCAGCGATAATAGAGATGAGCGTCGTTTTACCGCAACCTGTTGGTCCACAAATCACGACTTTTGCGCCCGGTGGAATTTTAAAACCAAGATTAGTTAAGCCTGTTGCCGCACCACTATAACGATGGCTCACACCAGAGCCGACGATACTACCTTGAAAGAGGCGAATAGGGGGGCTTTTCTCTAACGTTAGCTTATCGTCATTCATCGCCATAAGGTTGTTGATTTGCGCAGAAGACGCCTTAATGGATTGGAACTTAGAAATAGAGTTGTAGATGCCCATAATTGGCCCCAACGCCTTCCAGACTAAAATTACGGTAGCAAGCATTGCACCTGCATCGGAGGTGCCGTCCATCACGCCGATAACGGCCGCGACGATACTTGCGGTACCAATAACCTGAATCAAACTCCCGCCTGCTGCCTGAACCCTGCTATTAGTCACTGAAACATGTTCTGCATCGTTGGTGCTTTGTAAATGCGATGCGCTAAAGCGGGACTGGATAACACGCAATAATGGCAAGCCTTGGATGGTTTTTATACCACGAAGAATCTCATTCCATTGGTAAGAAACCATGGCGTTGGCGCGAGAGCTCTTGGACGTGGCTTGCGAGTAGATGTAACGAGAATAAACACAGAACACCAACATTAGAATCAACCCCGCCATAACGACTAGCGCTGCGGTACCAGACATAAGAGCAATGGCAATAATGAATACGATAACAAACGGCATGTCGAAGTAGCTTAATGTTGACTCTGCGGTTACCAAACGGCGGAAAGTGTCGATGTCCTTCAATCGTGCTAACTGAGAAGAGACACCAGCGGTAGATGTCATCGAATAAGGAAGCCACAACAGTTTGGATATTACGTTTTGAGAAATATGCACCGCCAAATCCTTTCCTGATGTGGCGATGATGTTGACCCGCATTTTCTTGAAAAAGTATTCCGAGAACCCAACAATCACAGCAAATAACGTGAGCCAATAAAGCGTGGCTTGCGAGCTAGAGGTTAAGGCGAAGTTGTACACACTCATAATAAAAAAGGGCTGGAGTGCGCCGAGAATGCTGACCACGAAGCTGAGAATAATCAGGCTTTTGAGTTCATTGTTGTAGCGATAAAACGCGTATTTAATCCAGTTACTGCGGTCTTGAGATTCAGGTGGCGGTTCTCGGAATAAGCGGGAGTATTCGCTGATCGAGACCAACAAGCACGGCTTCTTGCAGAGCGGGTATTCAATGGTGTTGTTATTTGTGTAATCAAACAGGATCAGTTTGCCGTCTTTAGTGCCCAAGAAAATCGCAGTGAGGTTTTCTATCTCGATAAAACAAGGATGAGGATGCCCCTCGATGTGCTCCAACGTTTTTAGTTTGGTGACGTCACAACGGTAACCAAGGCGTTCAATCGTAGCGATAAAACTGTCGCTGTCTTTTGGTTTGGGGATAAAAGCGTCGCTGAGGATAGGAGGTGTGCCTTCCCATTCAAGCGCTATGAGGGTGTAAGCTAAACCACGAATCAAAGGTGACTCATTGTATCGCTCGTCATAACTGCGAGCCTCAAAGTCCAACAAGCGCTGAGGGACATTGTTAAAATCAACCAAAATACTCATTGGTCACCTCCGGTAAGTTTGACGCGTTTGAGGCGGTGATTGAGTTTGTCCATCTTGTTGCTGACGATGATGAGGATTTTGTCGTTGGCGCGATAGGCGGTGCTGGTCAAAACCAATCGAGCAAAGTCGTCATCATAAACACAGTCGATGTCGTCGAAGATCAACACACGTTTGTTAGCGAGTAAGGCACGCACTAACAACAAGGCATAAGCGACTTGGCGCGAGAATGGGTTGCGTAAATGTCCTTTAAGCTCGGTGTAAAAACCAGCGGGAAGGGCATCGATTTGTGCCTTGATGTTCATGGTTTCGCAAAGCGCAAATGCCGTGTTATTTAAGCTCGGGCGGAAACAAGTCAAGTTGTCGATGATGGTGCCTTCGACGAACGAACTGCTTTTGTCGACCATGAGCACGCTATTACGCCAGACGTTGTAGTTGACGTCATCGAGCGGTGTCTCGTTGATTTGGATATCGAGCTTGCTGTCGGTGTTTTGCCGCGTAATGCAATTGGCGAGGTGGGTTTTACCTGCGCCGCTTTTCCCCGTCAGCAAGTAAGCCTGACCGCGTTCAAACTCAATGCGTTGTTTTTCCGAATACTTCACCGAGATGCGCTCGACTTCCGTCGTGTCGTTTTGTTGTTCTATAGATGCAGCAAGCTCAAGCAGCTCGGCGATACGTTGAATATGAAGCTTGTTCAACTCCCATCGACTCACCGTGCGCATTACTTGCTGGTATGGCGCGAAGTAGCGGTTGGTAAGCATGATGATGGCAGCCATGATGCCTTGGCTCGATTGCATGTTGATAACTGCCGTTGCCAAAACCACCACCACACAAGCGATGGAGAGCTGTTGTATGAGCGACAAGATAAGGTTGAAGTTTGATTCAATTTGCTCGTATTTGATGTTCTCGACTTCACGTTCTTCCACCATTTGTGTCATCAAGCTCTCAACGCGATATTCCATATTGCGCGCTTTGATATCGAGTGGGCTAGAGATGATCTCGATGATTTTAGAAGTAGTTAAGCCTTCGATGTCGGATTTGTTTTCTAAGCTGTTGATTTTCTGCTTGGAAAGACTGAGTGCGAACACCGCCAAAATGATGGAGGCGAGCAAGATGGTCACTCCCGCCCAAATGTTGATCACACCGATAATCAGAATGGTCAGTATGCTGACGGCAAGGTTGATCAATGCCCGTACAGATTCTCCGCCAAAGAAGGATTTAATCTCTGGAATGGTCGCAATACGCTCTAGGTATTCACCGGGTTCTAGACGACGAAACTTCGATATCTCAGCCAAACAGATTGATTGAAACACCTTGTTGGTTAAGTTGGTTTCGAATTGCTTCATGATCACCGACGAAATCTTCTCTTCCTGATTCTTTAAGTGATAGTCGAGGAAGATGGTGATCAAGATAATGGCAAACAGAAGAAACAGCGTGTCTTTGGCTTGGTTAGGTAAAACACGGTCAAAGATAATAAGAATCGAAAAGGGCAGCACTAAACCAAACAGTGTTGAGATGACCGTTGAGAAAGTCAGATAACACTTGTCAGCAAAGTTAATCTTTTGGGAAAAGTGCTCAGTTTGCATTGCGACCTCCTTTCTTAATCGATGGTTTAGAGAGAAGGTGTTTTGGAACTAAGTCTTGATTGCTTCTGCCTTCGATATCGCTCATCAACTGCATGATGCTTTCGATAGATTGAACCGATAGCATGCCTTTGATTTGCTCAAGATTGATCGATTCAATGATGTAGTCATAGCGCGCGCTCTCGTAATCACGTAGTGCGCTGAACAGTTTACTTTCCGCTGCCAGTAAGTCGGTAATGGTTCGCGTACCAAGCTGATAGGCGCGTTGAATGCCTTTGTAGGAAGAGTAGTTGGCACGGATGATGTTCTCGTAACTGCTGATGGCGCGGGAGAAGTCGTTAATGTTGAGTACTGAGGTGTTAACGCTATTGCGCGTCGCGAACAATGAATCTTGGTACAGCAGCTCGGTTCGCTCGATGGCAGTCGACGATTTTTGATAACCGTAGTAATCCGAACCGCCGGAGAAAATTGGCACATTCAAGTTCAACCCGACGCTGGTCGAGTTACTGTCCCCTGTTGCGGTTGGGTCGGTTCGGTCATAGTTGTTCGCATCGTCGTAACGGTAACTGGCAGAGAGCGATACGGTCGGCACAAAGTTTGAACCGCTTTCTTTCAAGCCTCTTCGGCTGCGCTCGACGGTTTTCTTCGCAACCAATAAGTCGTTATTGAGCTTCAAAGCTTGTTCAAGAATCTCACGTTGTTCGGATTCGCTGATTTCCGCCAAGGGCACGCTTTCGTAGATGTCCTGTGATGGGGTGACTGGGTATTGAACTTGAATCTCTAAACCGTTCAAAATTACGCGCCGGTCTTTCTCTAAGGTTCTTAAGCGATTGGCAATGCCTTCTTTCTGGGCAATTACCTCATACAACTCGCTCGCCGCAGTGTTGCCAAGTTCCACGTTGCGACGCATTTGGCGCTCACGTGTTTCAGACGATTTAAGTTCTACTTGGGTGGCTTTGATTTGCGCGTTGTTTTTGAGGTATTCGAAATATTGCGTCGCGATTTCAGAAATGGTGCTCTGGATTTTGTTCTCGTGTTTGATTTCTTCAATGTTGAAATCAAGCTTCGCGGTGCCGTATTTAAAGATGTCACCAAGGTTAAACACCGATTGGGATAAAGACACACTGTAGCTGTTCGAGTTGTAGCTAGAACGTGTATCCGGTGTTCCCGTTAATATGGTTTCGTTTTCATTCCATGTGGTATCAGCAGCACCGTTTAAAGAGGGTAGAAACTTAGAACGGCTAATGTCGATGTTGTATTCGTTTTCTTCCACGCCTTTGTCACTAGCGCGCAGAGATAAATTGTTTTCCAAGCCGAGTTTGACCGCCTCAAGCAAGGTGGTCGCCATTGCCGAAGGAGCGTTGCTCAATGTAAGCGCTGCCAATACACAGCTAGTTAAGTTTCTGTACCGCCACATACTTGTTGATCACCTTGATGATTTCGTCGTTTTTATAAGGTTTGCTGATCACGTAATCCATTCCAGCTTCGATACAAGCTTGGTGTTCATTACTGCTGGTCAATGCTGTCGCACCTATAATGGTGCAAGGGTTCTGTCCGCTCTCTTGTTCGTATTGTCGAATGCGTTTGGTTGCTTCAATACCGCCCATGCCTGGCATGATGCAGTCCATAAAAATGATGTCCGAGCGCTGATTCATGAAGTGCTGAACGGCGTCTGCGCCATCGCCAACGGTGTCGGCTTCGTATTCTTGCTTGCTCAAAATACGTTTGAGTAGAATCTGTTGAACACGGTCATCCTCAACAATCAGGAATGAGCTGTTCTCCATCTGATCTTCAGAGGCTTCCGCTTCCATGATTGCTAACAGGTTAGGGATGAACTCATATGGAATCGCAGGAGAGTTCAGAATCTTGTCGACAAAGGTATGGCTCTCTTGTGCTTGCTGAGTGCTAGTAACTGAAAGCAACAACTTAGTGTTCGGGTGATTGCGCAGTTGCGACTTCACCGTTTTGCTCAGTGAGGGCAGCTTGTTTGGCTCGAACGTGTCGGTCAGCATAATGGCATCGTATTCGCCAAAGGTTTTTGCAGCAGAGAAGAGCTCGTTCGGGGTGCGAATTGGTGTGATCTCTAATCCTAAGTTGGCCAACATTTTGTTCATTACATCAATGCGCAGCTGAGAGTTGGCACATAGCAACAAACGTTTATTGTCGAAGCGAGTTTTCTCGGTGTGGAAGCTTTTGGCTTTCAAATCGAGCTGAATTTGAAAACGTTCCTGATTGCCCGATTGATACCAATGGCTCTCGTAATAGCCATAATCTTTCAACACGCTTTTCGCCAAATCGTCTTTGGTTGCTGTGTGCTGTTTATGGTCGCTCCAGTGTAGGGTATTGAGCTTGGCAAACGGCACATCCAGCGTGGTTAAGAAGTTTAGATTGATGGTCAAGCGGGTGTTTTCAATGTCTGACGCCGCCCCAGATTCAATGGTGACAAACAGTTTCTTGTCGGCTTTGAGTTGGATGGCATTTGATAGCTGTAGGAACAACACCCAGAATAAGCTGGTGGATTGTCCTTCAACACGGTTTGGTAGGTTATCCGAGATAAAGCAGTCTAGCTCACCTTCATTTCGCTGCACTTTTGAACTGATGTGAATCATCAATTCAGACAGTACATTCAGCAGTGAAAACTCTTTCGATTTGCTCTCGGTCCCTTGTGAAATGAGTCGGTTGTAGTTCTCTGCCAATTCAGACAGGGTATTGGCAGCCGAGGTTATATCTTGCGCCATCAACACTCCGCTCTCATCGGTCTCTTGAACGAGATATTGCACGCCGCCGTTAATGGTGTTGGTGATGCCACGAATCTCGTAACCAATCAGAGCATAGAGCTGCTTGTAGAGATCGTTATTGCGTTTTTGTTCTTCGAGTTTGCTGAAAATCAGTTTTAGGTGAGAGTAGATCTGACGCTGCTTAGGATTGATGCTCACTTCATTCAGCAACTCTTCCAACCTTTGTAAATCCAGTTGTTTGAGCTCTTGATAAAGCTCATCGAATTCTTGGTCAATGTCACGCTCATTCGAGCTGGATTTTTTCAGTTTAAGGATTGCCACCAAGTTCGATAGCACTGCGATACCAACCAGTACGACAACGACCACAAACAACCAAATGAAGAACTCGTTTTTCTCCATCATTAGGTCGCTCGCATGGTTGTTAAATATGGTCCGGTAGTTGTCGTCCATTTGTAGGTAGTTATTGGTGAGCGAGAGGTACAGTGCCAACACATCGTCGCGTGTTTTTTGGCTGTCTGAGAAGCGATTGATTGCCAGTTCAAGCTGCGTGTATTCGGTCGCGCCCACCAAGCTAAACTCGGTTTTGTTGAGTGACGCGAGCGACTTAAATTGGTCAATTTCGTCTTTCAGAACCTCAAAATCAAGCTCTGTTGTACTGCAATAACGTGCGCTTAAACAGCGTTGAAGCGTTTGAATATCAAACTCGATAGTTTGGTTGAGCTGTTGAGCTTGAACCAACAGAGGCGCGTTTTGCACTTTCTCGACTGAATCCACTTTTTCCCAAGATATATACAAATAAAAGGCGAGGGCAGCCAGCATCAAGCTGAAAGCAATGCTTAGGCGCATAACAGGAACGGAAATATTGTAAGAAGGTTTGCTACTCATCCATCACCTCTCATCGAATGCGTCTTCGATAGCCGACATAACCGGCTTCGCTGCGTATTCGATCACCCGGCGTGAACCTGTTTTCACGTCTGCGGTAAACTCCATATAAGGGGACAGCTTGTATTGTGTGCCTCCGCGCTCTAGATAGTTTTGACTGATTTGGATTTCCGCGAGATAGAATTCAGCGTCTTCTTCTTCATAAGAAGAACGGCTGATCGATGCAATTCGACCTTCCAAAAATCCGTATTTGGCAAAGTTGTAGGTATCCATCTTCACTTTGACCGCTTGTCCGATTTCTACAAAACCCATGTCTTTACGCGGGATCTTCGCCTCTCCGTGAAGGGCGTTATTGATCGGTGCAATGTCCGCGATGCTTTCACCTGGCGGTATCACAGCGGAGCGGAAGTTGAAGTGCACTTTATCTACTACACCGTCAATAGGGGCGTAAACCACGAGGCGATCCACTTTATCTGAGTGTTGAGGACGTAATATACGTTTCAACTTTAAGTCCTTGTTTGCTTGAATGATTTGTGCTTGATACTCGGTATTACGATTCTCCACCAAGTCTCGGTACTGCTTCTCTAGTTTGTCGAGTTGGAAGCGCTCATTCATGACCGACTCATCAAGGTTTTCTATCTCACGCACCATGTTTGACTCTTGAACCTGCATATTCAGAACATCGACGTAAGACGCCATTTCCTCTTTGTACAAGGTGTTCTTAATATTGAGCTGCTTGCGTATTAAGGAGAGCTGGTTATCGGAGCTTTTACGGCGCTTGAGCATTGAATCAATAAGCGAATTCTTATGTTGGATATCGTGAGTGATCAACTCTTCATTGGAACGGTTTTTAGAAAATTCTTGCTGCCAGGTATTCATGTTGACTTGCACTAATTCTGGGTACTTTTCGATGTAGGCAGAAAAATCGGGTTCCACCATATCGCGCAGGCTTTCGTAACGAATCTTGTCTAGCTCAAGCTGAATGATCTCTGTGTTTACCGTATCAAGTTGAGTGTTTCTATCCAGAGAGCGAAGGCGTGCAATAGGCTGACCTTCATAAACCACTTCGCCTTTGCGCACTAGCATTTCTTCTAGAATACCGCCTTCAAGGTGTTGCACTTTTTCGATGTCAGATTCGAGCAATAGCTCACCGCGCACCGACACCACAATGTCGATACGAGCCTGAGATGCCACGGCGATAGCCACCATGGAAAGCAAAAAGATAACCAGCAAGGTTTTGTGTACGCTGGTCATTGCACTGGCTAGCACGATTGTATCGTCTGCTGTTACCTTCGACGCTTCGTTGTTCGAAACAAGCGCCTTTTTGAGGTGATGTTCTATTTGCTTATTACTCATGAGCCACCCCTACGATTCACTACCTGTGCGGCTATCGATTGAATTTTCGATTTTTAACAGCTGGCTAATTTGTTTGTTTACGTTGTTAAGCTCGGTTTTAACGTCCTCGATCAATTCATTAGGAGCAGGGAAATGGTGTTTGTTTAAGTGTTCAAGCTTTGCCAATTTTGGTGGTAAGTCGTCATCACATAACAAGACGAGAATGGTCTTTAGCCTTTTTGAATAACATCTGAGTGCTTCAAAACGGTTTTGTTTATGCAGCATCTCAATATCAATCCCTGCATCACTGAAATCTTGGTAAAAATCGCCTAATAGCAATTGCAGCCCCTTATGGCTGTTGTCGACTGAGCGCAACAGATTTGTCATATTTATCATTATCCCACCGCACTAATTGCTTTAATGACAACAAGTAAGGATCTTTATACTGGGTTTTCAAATTTTTTTGTTTTTATGGAACTCGAAAGGTATGAAAAAAGTTGTATAAAAAAGTTGGTTTCTAAAAATGGTGTCCTTTACTGCCTCTAAATACGATCAGTTAGCTAAAAAGCAACGGAGGCTGTAATGGCAGGCGACACTAATCAAGAAAAAGACAATGAAAAGCTTAACGATGCGGTAGAGCAAACAGAAACGAAGGATACGGGGAAAAAAGAAGAAAAACAGCAGTCGACCGTCTCTTCGACTGTAGCGACTGGTGCTGAAAGTGCAGATGCTGTTGATGAAGCCAATCGTGCGATGGAAGAAAATCCTAGTGGCGCGGGTACGGAAGAAGAAGCAGTGAGCTCGGGTGGCGCAGTTCAAGAAGAGGATACTGAAAGTAGCAGCGACTCTGACGCTGCACAATCCAATGTTGTTGATAGTGTAGCTTCTAGCGGAGAATCAGGTGACCAGACTCTGGGCAGCGGTGGTTCGGATTCTGGGGCGGGTGCCCAAGCGGTCGGTGGTGGTGATGCCTCTGGCTCTGAAGGTGGTTCGGACGCAGAAGGCAATGAAGCGCAAGGACAAGCGGTACAAACTTCATCTGCGCCAAGTGCTTCTTCAGACTCTGAAGGTTCTCAAGGTGGTGACGAGCTAGATTCAGAAACCACTGAAGAGAGCTTCGCGGTGGATGTACAAGACACCAGCGAAGAAACCACGACGCAAGTAGAAGACGATTTCGACTCCGAAACTACGAGCGAGACGTTCCAGATTAAAGTCGAAGGTGAAAATGACGCGCCAGAAGTAGGGCAAGATCTGGCATACATCATGGATGAAGATGGCACTATTACCTTCACTCAAGAACAACTTCTCGGGTACGCGAGTGATGTTGATGGCGATGATCTTGCCGCATTTAACGTGCAAGTGGGTGCTAATGCATCAGTTGTCGATAATGGTGACGGCACGTTCACCGTGGTTCCAGACGCTGATTTCAATGGTGAACTCGACTTAACGTTTGATATCAGTGATGGTCAAGAAACCGTTTCAAGTTCTATCGATTTAACCGTTCGTCCAATCAATGACGCACCAGTGCCTGAAGATAAAACCTTTGAGGTGGAAGAGGACGGAACTCTGATCTTCACCGATGCTGACCTGCTTGCTGGCGCAACGGATATTGAAGGCGACAACCTAACCGTTGAAGGCGTGAGCTACGATGGTGGCGACGGCATCCTGACCGACAACGGCAATGGGACTTACACTTTTGCGCCAAATGAAAACTTCAATGGCGATGTGAACTTCAGCTTTGATGTGTCCGACGGTACGGATACGGTTTCTGCCAACATTGATGTAAGCGTCACACCAGTCGATGACGCACCAGTATCTGGCAATCTTGCTTACTCGGTGGATGAAGATGGCTCGATTCGTTTGAGCCAAGAGCAGTTGTTGTCGCAAGCTTCCGATGTGGAAGGCGATGCACTGACGGCGTCTAACCTTTCGGTAGATGGCAATGCGACGGTGACTCAAAATGACGATGGTAGCTTCACCATCACGCCGGACGCAGATTTCAACGGTGATATCGACATCAGCTTCGATATTTCCGATGGCACGAACACCGTTCAAGCAACCGCTGATCTAACCGTTAACCCAATAAACGATTTGCCGGTTCCTCAAGACCAGCAGTTCAGCGTGGAAGAAGACGGCACGCTGATCTTTACGGACGCTGACCTGCTTGCTGGCGCAACGGATATTGAGGGCGATAACCTAACAGTTGAAGGTGTGAGTTACGATGGTGGCGACGGCATCCTGATCGACAACGGTAATGGGACTTACACTTTTGCGCCAAATGAAAACTTCAATGGTGATGTGAACTTCAGCTTTGATGTGTCCGACGGCACAGATACGGTTTCTGCCAACATTGATGTAAGCGTTACACCTGTCGATGATGCGCCAGTATCAGGCAATCTTGCTTACTCGGTGGATGAAGATGGCTCGATTCGTTTGAGCCAAGAGCAGTTGTTGTCACAAGCTTCCGATGTGGAAGGCGATGCACTGACGGCGTCTAACCTTTCAGTAGATGGCAATGCGACGGTGACTCAAAACGACGATGGCAGCTTCACTATTACGCCAGACGCAGATTTCAATGGTGATATCGACATCAGCTTCGATATCTCAGATGGCACGAATACCGTTCAAGCAACCGCTGACCTAACCGTTAACCCAATCAACGATCTGCCTGTTCCTCAAGACCAACAATTCAGTGTGGAAGAGGACGGCACACTGCAATTTACTGATGCGGATCTGCTTGCAGGTGCTACCGATATTGAAGGCGATGACCTTTCTGTAACGGGAATCAGCTATGAAGGCACCGACGGCGTTCTAACTGACAATGGCGATGGCACGTATAGCTTTGCGCCAAATGAGAACTTCAATGGCGATGTAAACTTCAGTTTCGACGTATCTGATGGCACAGATACGGTTTCAGCGAATGTAGATGTGAGCGTCACGCCGGTGAATGATCCTCCGGTGGCTGGTTCAACGTCTTACACAGTTCACGAAGACAACTCTATTACCATTTCTGACGCGCAACTGTTGGCAAACTCTTCGGATTTAGAAGGGGATGTCTCGATTGATAGCGTGAGCTACTCTGGCAGCGATGGTGTGTTGCAAATCAATGGTGACGGTACGTACACCTTCTCTCCAAATGAAAACTTTAATGGTGAAGTGACGCTTGATGTCGTCGTCGCTGATGAAGAAGGCGCAACGGATGCCACCACTGCTGGTATTACGGTGCTGGAAGTGAACGATCCACCAGTCGCTGGACCAACTTCTTACACAATTGATGAAGATTCAGTTCTGACCTTCAGTGAGTCGCAAGTGCTGTTGAATGCCTCTGATGTGGAAAGCGATGTAGAGCTTGTTGGCATTAGTTACGATGGTCCGGATGGCATTTTCACCGTTAACGATGATGGCACGTGCAGCTTCGCGCCAAACGAGAACTTTAACGGACAAGTTCAGCTTGATGTGACCATTCGAGATGAAGATGGTGCAGAAGTTGATACCGTCATCAATGTGAATGTATTGCCAATCAATGATGCGCCAGTATCGGGTGATTTGGCTTACAGCGTTGATGAAGACGGTGCGATTACACTCAGCCAAGAACAGCTTCTTTCTCAAGCGTCTGATATTGAGGGCGATGACCTGACTGCTAGCGATTTGACTGTCGATGGAAACGCAACCGTCACAGCGAACGACGATGGCAGCTTCACGATTACGCCAGATGCGGACTTTAATGGTGACATTGATATCCAATTCAACATTACAGATGGCACAGACACTATCCAAGCAACGGCGGATCTAACGGTTAATCCGGTTAACGATCTTCCTGTTCCTCAAGACCAGCAGTTCAGTGTTGAAGAAGACGGCACACTGCAGTTTACCGACGCGGACCTACTTGCTGGCGCGACCGATATCGATGGCGACAACTTAACGGTTGATGGCATTAGTTACACAGGCAGCGATGGTGTGCTGACTGACCACGGCGATGGTACTTACACCTTTGCTCCAAATGAAAACTTTAACGGCGACGTCAGCTTTAGCTTTGGTGTTTCTGACGGTACTGAAACCGTACCTGCCAATGTGGACGTGAGCGTCACTCCAGTGAACGATCCTCCGGTTGCTGGTTCAACGTCTTACACGGTTGATGAAGATAATGCGATTACCATTTCTGACGAGCAGCTTCTGGCTAACTCTTCGGATGTGGAAGGTGCGGTGTCTATCGATAGCGTGACTTATTCAGGCACCGATGGCGTATTCCAAGACAACGGTGACGGCACTTACACCTTCATGCCGAATGAGAACTTCAGCGGTGATATCAGCCTTGATGTGATTGTGGCGGATGAGCAAGGTGCGATTGACGAAACGACCGCAGGCATTACGGTCATTGAAGTGAATGACCCTCCAGTTGCCGGTCCAACGTCTTACACGGTTGACGAAGATTCAGTACTGACATTCAGTGAGTCACAAATTCTTGCCAACGCATCTGATATCGAGGGTGATGTAGAGCTTGTTGGCATCAGCTATGAAGGCTCGGATGGTATCTTTACCGTCAATGGCGATGGTACTTGTAGCTTTGCGCCAAACGAGAACTTCAATGGTCAAGTTCAGTTGGATGTGACCATTCAAGATGAGAATGGGGCAACCGTTGATACGCACATCAATGTTGATGTATTACCAATCAACGATCCACCAGTATCGGGCGATTTGGCTTACACCATCAACGAAGACAGCTCAATTACGCTAAGCCAAGAGCAGTTGCTTGCCAAAGCGGGCGATATTGATAGTGAGAACCTTGAAGCCATCAATCTATCGACAGATGACAACGCGACAATTCAATACAACGATGATGGCAGCTACACCATCACACCGGATGAAAACTACAACGGCGATCTAGACCTGACCTTCGATATCATTGATAACGATGGTGGCTCGGTACAAGTTGGTCTGGATATTACGGTTAATCCTGTGAATGACTTGCCACAAGCGCAAGATCAACAGTTCACGGTAGAAGAAGATGGCACCTTGCTGTTCACGGATGCAGACCTATTGGAAGGCGCATCGGATATTGATGGCGATGATCTGTCTATCGAAAACGTTATCTACACAGGTGCCGATGGTGTTCTTACCGACAATGGCGATGGCACTTACAGCTTCGCGCCGAATGAGAACTTCAACGGTGATGTTCAGTTCACATTCGATGTGTCTGACGGCACAGGTTCAACACCAGCATTCATTGATGTCAGCGTGACACCAGTGAACGATCCACCGGTTGCCGGTTCTACGTCTTACACGGTTCAAGAAGACGGTCAAATCACCATTAGTGACGAGCAGTTGTTAGCTAACTCTTCTGATGTGGAAGGCGATGTAGCCTTGGCGAATGTTAGCTACTCTGGTAACGACGGTAGCTTCGTGGACAATGGCGACGGCACATATACCTTCACGCCAAATGAGAACTTTGACGGTAACATTTCTCTCGACGTTACGGTTATCGACCAAGATGGTGCAACGGATACAACAACCGCAGGCATCGATGTTATCGCGGTGAATGACGCACCAGAAACGTCAGGCATTCAAGCGGAGGTGGATGAAGATAACGCCATCACCATCACGCAAGAACAATTGCTTGCGAATGCGACAGACATTGAAGGTGATGACCTTGTTGCCAGCAATCTACAAACCAATGACCCGGATGCGACGATCGTAGCCAACGACGATGGTTCATTCACCATTACGCATACGGAAAACTTCAATGGTGAGTTGGACTTCACTTACAACATCAGCGATGGCGAAAATGATGTTCTGACCACGTTGGATCTGACCGTTAATCCTGTCAACGATGCGCCAGAAGCGGGCGACGAAATCTTTATTCAAGCGGAAGAAGACCAAACCGTGGGTGTTTCTCTGCGTGAAGAGCCTGCGTTACGTCTCGACCAAGCCCCTGAAAACGGCATCATTGAAGCGAATCTAAATGACGAATGGGTACAGCTAGAAGTCGGGCAGGAGGTTCCTGCAGATACGGAAGTGCGCTTCATTCCAAATGATGATGCGTTGGCGAACGGTACGCATACCACTCAAATCGGTACCTTTGATGACAATGCAAGTGTTGATGATTGGGGTGATGAAATTGACCCATATACTCGCCAGTTCACTGATGGTGATTTGACCGTCACGGTGCAGAGTAATGATGATCCGCTTGGTGCGTGGAATGGTAACACACACATTGGGCATGGTATTGGCGATACTGACCGCCAAGGCTTGAGTGGTGATGAAAAACTAACTGTGACCGTTGAAGGTCAAGACATCAACGAAATCAGCTTCCACCTAGATGGTCTAGGCGGCTGGTTTATGGAAGAGTCTCGCCACTTTACCGAAGTCGAAATTCGCGCATTCAACTCTGATGGTGACTTGATCGACTCGATGACTTACCACAAAGAAGATCGTGGTAGCTATGAGACGGATTACACCCTAACGGTGAACGAGCCAGTGTCTTACTTTGAGTTAGGAACGATTCAAGGTAACGGTACTTACGTGGTTCAAAACATGACGGTTTCGCAAACTTGTCATGATGAAGCGGTGTTCACATCTATTGGCGTGGACGGCACGGAAATCACTGAAACGGTAGAACTGAATATCCGTGAAGGTGACAGTGAAATCGAACTGACCGCTGACCTGCCAAATGTGACCATCGATACCGAAGGTTCTACGCAGTTTGCCTCTGTGGTAATCACAGAAGAACAGCTTTTAGCACAAGCGAGTGATATCGATAGCGATGTTCTTGATATTCAAAACCTAGAGCTGGTGGGGGATAACGCGGAGCACGCTACGTTAACCGACAACGGCGATGGTACATGGACAGTCACACCAGATGAGAACTTCTACGGTGAGATTGAGCTGGGTTACCAAGTTACGGATGGTGAACTCACTGACGACAACATCATCAACATCAACTTCGAAGCAGTAAACGATGCGCCAATCGTTTCTGGTCCGATTGTATTGTCGACTGATGAGGATGTAGGCATTACGTTTAGCGCGGACGACCTGCTTGCGAATGCAAGTGATGTAGAAGGCGATGCGCTGTCTATCTCTGATATCTCTTACAGCGGTGATAACGGTGAGCTTGTCGACAATGGCGACGGCACTTACACCTTTATGCCGAATGAAAACTTCAATGGTGAAGTCGACATTGACTACAAAGTCTTCGATGGCACCGATGAAGTCGATACCCATCTAGATCTGACCGTTATTCCGGTCAACGATGTGCCAGTCCCTGGTGCACCGCTGCATACTCAAATGCTAGAAAACGGCACCATCATCATCGAAGCAAAAGACCTGTTATCAGGTGCGACCGATGTGGATGGCGACATTCTGCATATCGAGAACCTGCTGCTTGTTGACCAGTCACAAGGTACGTTGACAGACAACGGCGACAACACCTTTACCTTCGAGCCAACTTCGAACTTCTACGGTGAAGTGAACCTGACCTTCGACATCAGCGATGGTCAAGCAAGTGTACCAAGCACTGCGAAGATCGATGTTGAGATCGTCAACGAAGGTCCAGAGGTCAGCGGTCCTGTTGATGCGGTCGTCGATGAAGATGGCTCAATTACCATCACTCAAGAAGACTTGTTGGCGAACGCGACGGACGTGGATGGTGACAACCTTGAAGCGGTGAACCTGTCGACCAACGATCCTAATGCAACCATCGTTGAGAACGCTGATGGTAGCTTCACGATTACGCCGAGTGAAAACTTCTTTGGTGAAATCGAATTTACTTATGACGTAACTGACGCGATCGAAACCGTCGCCGCGGATCTAAACCTCACCGTTAACCCAGTGAACGACCTGCCAGATGTACCTGATTTGTCCTTCACCACAGAAGACGGTGAAGCTATCACGATTACTGAAGCAGAGCTGCTGGCTCAAGCGACGGACATCGAAGGCGATGATCTGTCTGTTGTTAACGTGACGAGTTTAAGCGATACGGTTCAAGTAACAGACAATGGCGATGGCACTTACACGTTAACGCCAGAGCAGGGCTTCTTTGGTAATGTTGACCTCACGTTTGATGTGAGTGATGGCACCGATGTGGTGGCGGCAAACATCGACTTGAAAGTTGAGTTCGTCAACGACGCACCAGAAGCAGCACCAATCGTGGCAGACGTGGACGAGGATGGCTCTATCCTCGTGACACAAGAAATGCTGCTTGAGAACGCCAGCGATCAAGATGGTGATGACCTATACGCAACGGCACTAGAAACCAATGATCCGAATGCCTCTATCGTGGACAACGGAGACGGCACCTTTACCGTTACGCCTTCACAGCACTTCAACGGAGACATCGAGTTTACTTATGAAGTGAGCGACGGCGAATTGAGTGTTGCCAATGAAATGACATTGACGGTGAACCCAGTCAATGACATTCCAATTGTTGCGCCTGGCATGTACCACATTGAAGAGGATGGCAGTATCCTGTTCACGCAAGAAGATCTTCTAAGTGGCGCGATTGATATTGATGGTGATGACCTCACCGTTACCAGCATTAACTACTCGGGTGATGAAGGTACTGTAACGGACAACGGTGACGGTACATTTAGCTTCGTACCAGAAGAGCACTTCAGTGGTGACTTGCAGTTCAGCTTTACGGTTTCTGACGGTACTGATGAAGTTGAGCAAGACATTAATGTCCATATCGAAGCCGTAGCAGATGCGCCAGACCTAGTCATCACTGATGGCGACGGTCGAAACGTGGATGACCAAGCGATCTTGGTTGAGCCAGGCGGTATTGTTGAAGTGAACATCGCCGCAGCATTGGTTGACCAAGACTTGTCAGAAACGCTGACTGTGACCGTGGATGGTGTTCCAGAAGGTTCGGTGATCAGCTACGACAACGAAGGGGTACTTAACGATCAAGACAACGGTATCACCAGTTTTAACGATACTGAAATCACGGTTACCTTTGAAGGTGAAACCGCGGGTTACCAAAACGCAGCTGGCTATTACAAAGTTGATGAAGACGGCAATATCACGGGCGTTGAAGTGGTGTACGAAAACGCCTCTCAAGTTGGCGGAGGCGGTGACCTAGTTCCGGGACAAGATCAGTTCAGTTTCCAAATCTCGGAAGGCGAAAGCTTCAACCTATTCTTGATTCCTAACGGTCATAACTTTAATGACTTTGCATCAATGCAAGATGGTCAATATGAGTTCCGTGCAGCAGATGGCTCTCCTGCGAACATGGATACGGTCGACCCACAACTCGTGTTTGTTGGCGCTGATGGTTCTGAAACCGTGATTCAAAGCCAATTTGGTGATGCAGTCTTCCATGGCGGCACAAGCTCAGAGCTCAACCAAGATGGCATTGAACATACTCGAACTACTGTGAACGAAGACGGTGAACTGGTTTACGGCTTTGAAGATCTCTACGGTGGCGGCGATGCCGATTATAGTGACTTCAACTTCACCATTGATGTTGGTGAAGTGAACAGCCAGATCTACAGCGGTGAAGTAACAGTAGGTCCAGATGGTTCTGTAACGCTTCCAACCACAGCAATTGAACAAGAGCTACAGATTCAATTGCCAGAAGACTTTAACCAACAGCTAGAAATCAATGTAACGGCAACGGCGACAGAGCTATCAAATAATGATTCTGAAACCGTTTCTCAAACCATCTACGTCAATGCAACGGGTGCTCACATTGAACATACGCCTGAAGCATTGCCTGTTTCTGCTGTGGTTGAAGAAGATGGTTCAATCCTAATCACGCAAGAAGATTTGCTCGCTAATGCGCGTGACTTGGATGGAGACCAGCTGACAGCACTGAACTTGGCAACGGATGATGAAAACATCACCATCACAGACAATGGTGACGGTACTTACACCTTAACGCCAGATGCGGACTTTAATGGTGACATCACCTTTACGTTCGATGTGTCTGACGGCGATGATGTTGTCTCAACCAACCTTGAGTTATTGGTGTCACCAGTTAACGATGCGCCTGAACCACAAGATCAAGCGTTCACCATTGGTGAAGATGGTGTGCTGACCTTTACTGATGCGGATCTCCTAACAGGCGCTACCGATATTGAAGGGGATGACTTATCTGTTGAGGGCGTCACTTACACAGGCGCGGACGGTGTTCTTACTGACAATGGTGATGGCACATATAGCTTCGCACCAAACGAGAACTTCAATGGCGACGTGAACTTCACTTTCGATGTTTCCGATGGCACGGATACCGTGACGGCGAATATCGACGTAAGCGTGACGCCGGAGAACGATCCACCGGTTGCAGGCAGCACGGCTTACACCGTTCATGAAGACAATTCGATTACCATTAGTAACGAACAGCTGTTGGCTAACTCGTCTGATATAGAAGGCGAAGTGGCGATTGATAGCGTGAGCTACAGCGGTAACGATGGCGTGCTGGAAATCAACGGTGATGGTACGTACACCTTCTCACCAAACGAAAATTTCAGCGGCGAGGTGAGCCTAGATGTTGTCGTTGTCGATGAAGATGGTGCAACGGACTCGACCACTGCTGGCATTACTGTGATTGAGGTAAATGACCCACCAATCGCAGGTCCTACCGCATACACTATCGATGAAGACCAAGTTCTAACCTTTAGTGAATCGCAAGTGCTACTGAATGCTTCGGATGTTGAAGGGGATGTCGAGCTAGTTGGCATCAGCTACGACGGTCCAGATGGTATCTTCTCAGTAAACGGTGATGGAACTTGTAGTTTTGCACCGAATGAAAACTTCAACGGTCAAGTGCAGTTGGATGTGACCATTCGCGATGAAGACGGCGCAGAGGTCGATACTTACATCACAGTCGATGTCTTACCAATCAATGATGCACCAGTATCGGGTAACTTGGCTTACAGTGTCGACGAAGACAACTCAATCACGCTAAGCCAAGAACAATTGTTGGCACAAGCAACGGATGTAGAAGGTGATGCACTAACTGCATCTAACCTAGTGGTTGACGGTGATGCGACGGTTACGGCTAATGACGATGGTAGCTTTACCATTACGCCTGACGCGAACTTCAATGGCGACATTGATATCACGTTCGATATCAACGATGGCAGCGATACTATTGTTGCAACGGCGGACCTAACGGTTAACCCAGTTAATGACTTGCCGCAGCCGGAAGATCAAGCGTTCACCATTGGTGAAGATGGCGTGTTGACCTTCACTGATCAAGACCTGCTTGATGGTGCAACCGATATCGATGGCGATGACCTATCGGTAGAAGGTGTCACATACACTGGCGCGGACGGTGTCCTAACTGACAATGGCGATGGCACATACAGCTTCGCTCCAAACGAAAACTTCAATGGCGACGTAAACTTTACCTTCGATGTTTCCGATGGCACGGACACCGTGACCGCGAATATCGATGTGAGTGTGACGCCAGAGAACGATCCACCGGTGGCAGGCAGCACGTCTTACACAGTGCATGAAGATAACTCGATCACCATCAGTGATGAACAGCTACTAGCGAACTCATCGGATATTGAAGGTGATGTATCGATTGATAGCGTGAGCTATAGCGGTAACGATGGTGTGCTGGAGATCAACGGTGATGGCACGTACACCTTCTCGCCAAACGAGAACTTCAATGGCGAAGTGAGCCTAGATGTTGTCGTGGTCGACGAAGATGGCGCGACGGATTCAACTACCGCAGGTATCACGGTACTTGAGGTGAACGATCCGCCAATCGCAGGTCCAACTGCGTACACCATCGATGAAGACCAAGTTCTAACGTTCAGTGAATCACAAGTGCTTCTGAATGCTTCGGATGTCGAAGGGGATGTTGAGCTTGTAAGCATCAGCTACGACGGTCCAGATGGCATCTTCTCAGTAAATGGCGATGGCACTTGTAGCTTCGCACCGAATGAGAACTTCAATGGTCAAGTGTCGTTGGACGTGACTATTCGTGATGAAGATGGCGCAGAAGTCGACACCTATATCACAGTGGATGTATTGCCAATCAACGACGCGCCAGTATCGGGTAACTTGGCTTACAACGTAGATGAAGATAACACCATTACATTGAGCCAAGAGCAATTGTTGTCTCAAGCGAGCGATGTGGACGGCGATGACCTTGTTGCTGAAAACTTGCTTGTAGATGGTAATGCGACAGTGACTGCTAACGACGATGGCAGCTTCACCATCACGCCTGATGCGAACTTCAATGGTGACATTGATATCGCGTTTGATGTCAGTGATGGTTCTGACACCTTGGTCGCGACGGCAGATCTAACGGTTAATCCAGTTAACGACCTACCACAACCAGAAGATCAAGCGTTCACCATTGGTGAAGATGGCGTCTTGTTGTTCACTGATGAAGATCTGCTTGATGGCGCAACAGATATCGATGGCGATGACCTATCGGTTGAAGGCGTGAGCTACACAGGTGCTGATGGTGTCCTAACCGACAATGGTGATGGCACTTACAGCTTCGCGCCAAACGAAAACTTCAATGGCGATGTGAACTTTACCTTCGATGTTTCTGATGGCACGGATACCGTGACCGCAAATATCGATGTAAGCGTGACGCCAGAGAACGATCCACCGGTAGCAGGCAGCACGTCTTACACGGTGCATGAGGACAGTTCGATCACCATCAGCGATGAGCAGTTACTAGCGAATTCGTCGGATATTGAAGGCGATGTTTCGGTTGATAGCGTGAGCTACAGTGGCGCAGATGGCGTGTTCCAAGACAATGGCGATGGTACTTACACCTTCTCGCCAAACGAGAACTTCAATGGTGAAGTCAGCCTAGATGTTGTCGTGGTAGATGAAGATGGTGCGACGGATTCAACCACCGCAGGTATTACAGTACTTGAGGTAAATGATCCACCAATTGCCGGCGCAACTAGCTACTCAGTGAACGAAGACGAAGTCATCACCATTAGCTCTGAGCAGTTATTGGCGAATGCTTCGGATGTTGAAGGTGATGTCGCGATTGATAGCGTCAGCTACAGCGGCGTCGATGGTATCTTTACCGATAACGACGACGGTACATTCAGCTTCGCACCAAACGAAAACTTCAACGGTGATGTCAGCCTAGATGTGGTCGTGACCGATGAAGACGGTGCAACGGTAGCAACCAATGCAAACATTGATGTATTGCCAGTCAACGATGCTCCGGTATCAGGTGATTTGGCATACAGCGTGGATGAAGATGGTTCTATCACTCTCAGCCAAGAGCAGCTTCTTGCTCAAGCTGGCGACGTGGATGGTGATGACCTAACGGCATCCAACCTGACTGTTGACGGTAATGCGACCGTTGTTGCAAACGATGACGGCAGCTTCACTATCACACCAAATGCGGACTTCAATGGCGACATTGACCTGAGCTTCGACATTACGGACGGCGATGCAACCATTCAAGCGACTGCCGATCTGACTGTGAATCCAGTAAACGACCTACCAACGGTTGGTCAGCCACAGTTCGTCACGCAAGAAGACACCAGCTTCACCTTTACCGAAGAGCAACTGCTGCAAAATGCAGGTGATATCGATGGTGATAACCTAACGGTTGAAAATGTTGCTTCTGACAGCGGTACTTTGGTTGATAACGGTGACGGCACGTACACCTTTGCACCGAATGAAAACTTCGATGGCAATGTGAACGTGACGTTTGATGTCAACGATGGCACTGCAACGGTTCCTGCTGAAGCGAACATTGATGTTCAATCTGTGGTTGATATGCCAGAGCTGTCGATTGCGTCAGACTTGGTGATTGCTTCTGATAACTTCGAGTCTGGCTCGAACGGTTGGAACGCGAACACAGAGAGTTCACAAGGCTTCGAAACGGGCGACATGCTGGGTCGTATTGGTGGTACTGGCGGTGATGAAGCGGTCAGCAAAACCTACGATATTCCAAGTGATGTTAATGAAGTGAATATATCGTTTAGCTTCTACGAAATCGATTCATGGGATGGCGAGTCGTTCCAAATCTTTGTCGACGGTGAACAGCTAACCACCTTGGAAAACTCCGCGTTCCGTACTCAAGATGGTACGACAACGCTTTACGATTCTGACGGTAACGAAGTGGGTGAAGTTATCCACGGAGCCTCTCAACGTGAAGGCTTTAGTGGTTGGAATGACCAAGCTCACCTAATCAATCTGACGGTTCCTGTCGAGGATGGTGAATTGCAACTGGGCTTCGGTTCAACCTTGAATCAGTCAACTTGGGATGAATCATTCGGCATCGACAACATCGAAATCACGGTAGCAGACGCGGATTACCAAATCATTGGTACCGAAGATACACCAGTGCCGCTTGATATCGATGCAGCGTTAACCGATACCGATGGCTCAGAAAACCTCTCTATCTTGATTGAAGATGTGCCAGAAGGCAGCTCACTATCAGCAGGTGTTGATAATGGCGACGGCACTTGGTCACTACAACCAGGCGAGCTAGAAGGGCTGGAGTTTATTCCTTCTGCGGACTTCAACGGCGATGTGACGCTAACTGTGAACGCAACCTCTACGGACGTAGATACAGGTACAACAGCAACAGCAACGCAAGATGTGACGATTCATATCTCGCCAACCAATGATGCACCAGAAGTGACGGGTGATATCACTGCGGTAACTGCCGAAGACAACAGCATTACGCTGACTCAAGAGCAGTTACTTGAACACGCTGTTGATATCGATGGTGATGACCTAAGTGCAATCAACCTGAGCACCAATGATGAAAATGCAACGGTTGAAATGAACGAGGATGGCAGCTTCACCATTACTCCAAGCGAGAACTTCTACGGCGACATTGAGTTTAGTTACGATGTCACGGATGGCGAAGAAGTGGTTGCGGCTGGTCTCGACTTAACAGTAACACCAGTCAATGACGCTCCAGAGCCACAAGATCAAGCGTTCACTGTGGGTGAGGACGGTCTTCTTACCTTTACAGATGCAGACTTGCTAACAGGCGCGACGGATGTAGAAGGTGACAACCTAACAGTTGAAGGCGTGACTTACACAGGTGCAGACGGTGTCCTAACCGATAATGGTGATGGCACTTACAGCTTCGCACCGAACGAGAACTTCAACGGTGACGTGAACTTCACGGTTGATGTATCAGACGGGACGGATACGACCTCTGCCAACATTGATGTGAGTGTGACGCCAGAGAACGATCCTCCGGTTGCGGGCAGCACGTCTTACACAGTACATGAAGACAACTCGATCACCATCAGTGACGAGCAACTACTGGCTAATTCGTCGGATATTGAAGGCGACGTAGACATCAGTAGTGTGACTTACAGTGGCAACGATGGCGTCTTCCAAGACAATGGCGATGGTACGTACACCTTCTCTCCAAACGAGAACTTCAATGGCGAGGTCAGCCTAGACGTTGTAGTTGTCGATGAAGAGGGTGCGACAGACTCAACCACTGCGGGTATCACAGTACTTGAGGTGAACGATCCACCAATCGCAGGTGCGACAAGTTACTCTGTTAATGAAGACGAAGTCATTATCTTTACGGAAGAGCAACTGCTAGCGCAGTCAAGTGACGTGGAAGGCGACGTTAGCCTAGAAAGCGTCTCTTACAGTGGTAGCGACGGCATTCTAACGGCGAATGACGATGGCACTTACAGCTTCGCACCAAATGAAAACTTCAACGGTGGCGTAAGCCTAGACGTAGTCATCGCTGATGAAGACGGTGCAACTGCGACAACCAACGCGAACATTGATGTATTGCCAGTCAACGATGCTCCGGTATCTGGCGACTTGGCTTACAGCGTCGATGAAGACGGTTCAATCACATTGAGTCAAGAGCAGTTACTGGCTCAAGCGGGTGACGTCGACAGCGATAATCTAGAAGCAGTGAACTTAACCGCGGTAGCCAATGCAACCGTTGTTGAGAACCAAGATGGTAGCTTTACGATTACGCCTGATGCGAACTTCAATGGCGATATAGACCTAAGTTTCGACTTGATTGATAACGATGGTGCAAGCGTGGAAGTGGGCGTTGACCTAACGGTGAACCCAATTAACGATGCGCCGCAATCAACGCCAGTGAATATTGCTGGCACCGAAGATACCACCATTCTTATCACGCAGGACATGTTGCTTGCTAACGCGACAGACATCGATAACACCTACGACGAACTGTCTGCTGTCGACTTAGTGATTGATGAGCAATACGGTGACTTGCTAGACAACGGTGATGGTACTTGGTCATTCACTCCGGCTGAGAACTTCAATGGTGATGTGCCAATGTCGTTCGGCGTCAGCGATGGTGATTTAGTTACGCCGGTTGAAGGCAATCTAAACGTCGAAGCGGTTAACGATGCACCAGAAGCGCCAACCATCCAGATGCAAGGCGAAGAAGATGTGGTCATGGTGATTGACCCAGCTTACATCGCTGATCAAGTTACGGATCTTGATGGTGACGAAATCAGCGTAGAAAGCATCACGGTTCGTGCTCCTGCAAACGCGACATTAACTCAGCAACCAGATGGTATGTACCACTTGGTGACCACTCAAGACTTTAATGGTTTGGTGGAACTGGGCTACACCGCGACGGATGGTGAAGAAGTGGTTGAAGGCTCGTTGAATGTGGATGTTATTCCAGTCAACGATGCACCATTTAATGTGGGTAATGCCTTTATGGCAACCGACGAGGATGGCGCATTCACCTTCGATGCTGGCGACCTGATGAACTTGTTCGGCGATATCGACACTGAAAACCTAGTCGTATCACGCATTATCACCGCAGAAGGTGAAGATGGTGGTGACGTAACAGACAACGGTGACGGTACTTGGACATTCACACCGACTGGCGATTTTGCAGGGGTTTCTGACTTGCAAGTCGTGGTAAGTGACGGTGAGTTTGAGACGGTACTTGATGTACCAGTGTTTGTTCGCCCTGTTGCGGATGGCGCAGTCATCACAACCGACCATGATGGTCCGTTAGTCTTCGGTGAGGACGAAACAGGTCACCTAGGCTTGAATGTCGGTCTAATCGACGATTCAGAAACGTTAAGTAACCTAGTGATGACTGGTTTCCCTGTTGGCTTCGAAGTTACGGATGGTGTGAACACCATTACCATTACGGAACCGGGTCAATACATCGATTTGAACGAGTGGGATATTTCAGACCTGCAAATGACGCCTCCGGCTGACTTTAATGGCGAGTTCTTCGTAACCGTGACCGCAACAACGGTGGATTATGGTGACGAGCCAGAAGAGTTCGAAGATGGCATCGATTCAGGTGACTTCGAAACCCTAGCGGGTGAGCCAGTTATACTAACCGCAGATGACCTAATCGGATTGGCAGAGAATGTGGACGCTGACGCGGGTGATGAAGTGAAATTCGTTCACCTAGCTGATCGCAGCCAAGGTGAAATTGTCGATAACGGTGATGGCACATGGACATTCAATCCAGCACCTGGCTTTACTGGTGAAGCGGATATCGCTTACGTGATTGATAAAGACGGTGTGCTGCATGATGAGCAAACAGGTGTGGTCGTGAAAGAAGATGCACCACAAGAGAATGCTTCTCCAGAAATCGACAGCATTTCTACCACAGAAATGGCGGCGGATGGCACCTTGTCGTTCACCAATGATGACATGCTATCGACCTTGAGCGATGTAGAAGGCGACAGCTTGAGCATTGAGTCAGTGAGCCTAATGGAAGGTCAAGGTGTGATAGAGACCGATAACCAAGGTAACTACCAATTCACACCAGCAGAAGGCTACACCGGAGATGTTCAAGTTGGCTTTATTGCAACTGACGGTGAAAACCGCATTGAGAGCTTCTTTAATGTCGACATCCAAGGTGAGGGTGAAACCACAACTAGCGAAGGCTACGCACTGGCTGATAATGGTTCACTAACCCTAACGGAAGCACAGTTGATTGATGAGCTTGGCATTAGCCCTTCAGCAGAAGTGTTGGATGTAGCCGATGCAAACGATGCTGGTTTCTTCGCGAAATCAGGTGATGAAGAGTGGACATACTGGCCGAACGATGACTTCGATGGCAATTTGGCTATGGATATTCAGGTCAACGACAATGGTGAAGTATCGACTCAGAATCTGAGCATCCAAGTTGCGGACGATTCAGCGCAAAGCGACGAGCCACAAATCCAAACTGCTCAAGCATCATCAGAGCAGCAAGTCGGCGAAGCGCAACAGCCTGAAGAGCAAGCAGCAAACGGTGCAGACAGTGAAGAGGAGAGCGCAGCTGATGTGACTGCAGCACCAGGCGATACCATTTCTATCTCGGTTCCAGATGAGGTCAGTGGTAACGAATCGGTGGATTATGCAGAAATGTCCGGTCTACCTGATGGTGCATCAGTAAGCAACGCACTGGATAATGGCGATGGCAGCTTCACATTAAGTGGCAACCTGAACCAACCAGTTTCGGTTGACTTACCAGAAGGTTACGAAGGTACGAGCGAAATCCAATTCCAAGGTTACGACGAATTGGGCAGCGCAGTAGAAGGTGCGAGTGGCACAGTTGAAGTTGAAGTCGATGATCAATACACCATGCAAGGTTCTGCTCAAGATCAGCAACCAGATATGGCGGGTATGGAATCTGGCGGCAGCGACTGGACAAGTGCGGGAGGTCAAGATCAAGGTGTTGACTTCACGGATGACTCTGGCAGCTTCGACTCGGATACTCAAACGGGTACTGACCAAGGCAACGATTTCGATCAAAGCTCAATGTAACCAGTCCTAGACAAGGGCAGTGTCATTGCTGCCCGAACCAAAGCCATGCAGAGCCTACTTTGCATGGCTTTTTTGTTGGGCTTCTTTCTATGAGCTGTAGAAAAAAACTTGGAAATTGAAAAAAGTATTCTTAGCTAGTTTATACCCAAGTAACCTCGAGATGTTAGGTTCAGCGAGAATGGCTTGGTTTGTAGACGCGGCGGCGATTTAAAGGTCTAGTGGGTCTAAATCAAGAATCGACAACAAAGTATACAAACCAAGACAGCTCGCCCTTCGGGAGCGTGTCATTGACTCGGTTTCTGTGTCAAACAACTTGGAAAGAGCTGACTATTACGCTGCGTTGTTTTCCTTGACCCCGAATCAATGACAACGCTCTGAATCCTGCATCTTGAAGTCACTTGGGTATAAGAGTCATTTACAAGGAGGAGCGACATGTACCGTTATGTCAGTTCGCCAAAAGCATCGAAGTACATAGTGCCACCACCACAGCATCGTGAGTTGTCGAGTATCGATGTGCCGGAGTCAGAACTAGAGATGCGTGAAATTCTGAACAATTGGTTTGCCGATGGATTGGCGCCCATCATTCAAAATGAAGACAATTACATCTCTGCTAATGAGCAACAGCGCTTTGAACAGCTCAGCCGTACGGTGGGCGTGCTACTGCGTAATAAAGATTACTACTTTGCCACCAAGCGGATTCTCTCGTTGTGGGAGCAAGACTGCTTAGAAACGACTTACGTTAATTATCTGATTTTACGTAGTGAGCGCATACCATACTTCGAATAAGTCCCATTTATTGGCTTGAAATAGTGGTTTACATGGTTTTCTTGGTAACTTTTGATACCCGTATTTAACATTTTTGTAAACATCGTTATATTTAAGGCTCATCGTTGTCAGGAGTTTATGGATGAACCTTACGATATCAGGGAAGTTGCAGCTCAGTTTTGTGCTGCTAGCCGTACTTTTTATGGCATCAGCGGTATTAACGTATCGCAACGTCACCACCGTAGAGCAATACGCCTCTTCGTTACTTAAATCCGATTTACCGACCGTCGACACCAGTCGCGGTATCCAACAGTCCGTTCAAGCGTCGCTGTCTTCTATTCGAGCCTACATGTTGCTAGGTGGCGATGAAGAGGCGAGCGCACGTCTGAGTGAGGACGTACGCAATATCATGGCATCTACAGACGAGTCGCTTCCAACTTTGCAGGCGTTGATCTCTGAACAGGATTTTCAAGCGATTCAAAGTCAGTGGGATGCGGTCAAAGTCTCTTTGAACAAGCTGATTGAACTTAGCCACAGTGATGAGAACTTACCCGCGCACAACCTCTTTATTAACGAAGCGGCACCCATTGCAGAAGTGGCACTTGATCAGCTTCAAAGCTTAATCAACGAAGAGTCAGGAAACCCATTTGGTGGAGACAGAAAGCGTTTGTTTAAAGTCTACGCCGACAGTTATACCTCGCTCGCCAATGCACTGTCTGCTCTGCGAGATTTCCTGTTGTACGGGCAGCAAGATCATTTGGACAAATACCACGACTTGATTAAGTACCACAATCAGTCCGTGGCGGAAATCGACAGTAAACTCGACAGACTGACTGATAACGACCAATCATTGTGGTCACTGTTTAAGGAAATGCAGCAACTGTACTTTCCTTTAGCAGAGCAGGTAATTGCATTGCGTCAATCGCCAGAGTGGAATGAATCAAACTTGCTGATGGCGAACGAACTGTTGCCAGCAGCGGATGCCCTAGACCAAAGCTTAGAAACGATCGTATTGGCTCAGCAAGGTCGTGCTGATCAAAGCGGACAGGGTATTAATCAGTCGATCAAGAACGTACTGACCACTATGTTGATTGCAGCGGCATTAGTTTTGTTTGCCGCAGTAGCGATTTCAAAATACATGGGCAACACCATTGGTCGCCGGGTGAAAAACTTATCGGAGCGAGCCAAGACGATCGCGTCAGGGGACGTTTCTCAGCCCCCGTTAACTGTTGTTGGGAAAGATGAATTGGCAGACCTTACCGATTCGATTAACCGTATGAACCAATCGTTAGCGAGCATTGTGGCAGGGGTGAGTGAAAAAGCGCACCAAGTGGATACCAGCATGGGAGCTTTGTTGGAATCGGCGCAAGTCACTTCATCGAATGTTGAACAGCAACAGACCAGCATTGTTGAAATGGGAAGCCAATTGGATGAAATCGCTTTAGCCGCGCGTAACACTCTAGATCAAGCCAATCAATCTGTGCAGAAGCTTTCTGATGCGAAAGGCGAGATTGAACAAGGTCGCGATGCTTTAGAGCAAAACAAAGTCACTATGGAAAGTTTGCACGGCAGCATTGAAACTGCGAGTACGCAAGTCACACAGCTAAGCAAAGAGAGCGAAGCCATTGGTCGAGTGACGGAAGTGATTGAAGGTTTGGCAGAGCAAACTAACTTACTGGCATTGAATGCCGCGATAGAAGCAGCGCGCGCAGGTGACCAAGGGCGAGGCTTTGCGGTTGTGGCGGACGAAGTGCGTATGTTAGCGACTCGCACTACTCAATCGACGACGGAAATCAACGGCATTATCAACGCGATTCAACGCTCGACCCATTCGGTGGTTGAGGAGATTGAACACAGCCAATCACTTGCGGAGCAGGGCGCTGAGCATATTGAAAAAGCGGTAACTCGTTTGCTCGTCACGACCGAGCAAATAGGTTCCTTGAATGAACAAATGGCAGAGCTTGCGGCAGCGGCAGAGCAGCAATCTCATGCGACCAATTCGATCACTGGATTGATGTCCGGTATTACTCAATCAGTTGATGAGGTTTCGAATAACAGCCAACGCGCATCAGAGACATCATTGCAAGTAAAAGAGCAAGTTACCGAGCTGAATCAACAGATGGCAACTTTTACAACGGCGTAGATAAGATTTACGTCTGTTCATCTACTTTTGAACGTTAACCAAATAGTAAAAAAGCCCCAATCCTTTTTACACAAAAAGGGTTGGGGCTTTTTGTTGGATGATACGCCGATATTCGTCTACTTGCTCATTGGATTTAGCTATTTAAATCATAGCTAAAACCAAATTTTCTTCACCGAGCCGGAGTCGTAATATGACTCCATCGGCAGCAAATACTGCAAAAGAATTTTTAAACTTTATACCAATCCCGGTAAGAGAATCGTTCGTTACTACGATTGGTATCATCCTTCTAGGAGCAAGATTATGAACAAACAAGTAAGCCTAATTGGTCTAGACAGCGAACAATCAGCACAACTAGCTCAACAGCTCAATCAACTGCTAGCGCATTACCAAGTGTTGTACATGAACTCTCGCGGTTACCACTGGAACATTAAAGGTGCGCAATTCTTCGAACTGCACGTAAAATTTGAAGAGATTTACACTGATCTACAAACAAAAATCGATGAGCTTGCAGAGCGTATTCTAACTTTGGGTCACACGCCAGCGCACGCATTCAGCAACTACTTGGAAGCAAGTGAAATTAAAGAACATCAAAACGCGACTTCTGGTGAGGAGTGTGTACAAGGCCTAGTTCAAGGCTTTAGCGTTCTACTTCTAAAACAGCGTGAGATTCTACAAAACGCGGGTGAAGCAGATGACGAAGGTACAGCGGCATTGATGGGTGACTACATCCGTGAGCAAGAAAAATTAATGTGGATGCTTAACGCTTACCTACAAGGCTAAGCAGCGCATCACCCAAGCAATCCTTGGGAACGCATGAAACAATCGGGAATAAGTCATAAGGGGCACGTTGGTGCCCCTTTTTTTTGTGTGCGTGTTTTATGTGTGTGCTTTATTTGCGTGGTAAGGATTCGAAACGGCTCAATAAATCGCTGAGTTCATTAAGCGCCAACGAGGCTGAGTCATTGAAAGTTTCTTGATTACCATGATGCACAAGACAAGAGGGCATCTGAGCGTTATACGCTGCCTGTAAGTCGTAAAGGTAATCGCCGACATAAAGCACTTCATCAGGCATCAAACGCCACTCTTTCGCCAACACCTGCAAAGACAATGGGTCTGGCTTGGGCGGGAAGCATTCACGAGTGATGACTCGTTCCACTGAGATTTGGTTGTGTTCTAGTTTGCGCTGCGTGGCGATTTGACAGTTGCGCGTCACGATAGCGGTTTTGATTTCATTTTGATGCAAGTGGGCGAGCAACTCATGGCAGCCAATCATTGGAGCAGACTGCTCAGCATCAGAAATCTCGTAATCAAATATCACGTTATGAGCGTGCTCTCTATGGTGAGGATGCTCAAGTGCGTCGACAAAATCCAATAGATCTTCACTCTGCGGACAACCTAGCTGTTGTCGCAATTCGCCGAAGTTCATATCAGAACTCACCAAGGTGTTGTCTAAATCAAACACCACGGCTTTAATTTTATCGAGCTGTAAAGGGAATGGAATCATAATGACCTCGTACAACTTAACCGAACTATCGTTTTAAAAAACAAAAGGTTATTGTTAAGTTTAGATTCTTCTGCTTAGATTGTACGAAAATAAATCACTAGTACGTCACAAATCAAATAGTCTTAATGATTTTAGTGTTTGATTACCTTTCCTCAAGACGAAATATTTTGCCGCTGTCGGTAGAAAAATAGATATAACCATCGGGGCTGATGGTTATATCTCTTATTCGCTCACCAAGATTCTCCATTAATCTTTTTGATTCGGTAAGGTTGCCATTATCAATAGAAACCACGTTGATGTGCGCCAGTTTCAATGCGCCTGCGAGGATTTTTCCGTCCAATTCTGGGTATTTATCACCACGGTACAAAATCATATTACTGGGCGCGATAGAAGGGACGTATACCAGCTTGGGATCTTCCATTCCCGGTAACGACTTAGCTTCCCCAACGTCCAACGGCCCCCAATATTCTTTACCATGAGAGACTTTAGCCCAGCCGTAGTTCGCGCCTTTCTTGATTAGATTAATTTCATCGCCGCCGCGTGGTCCATGTTCAATAGACCACAGCTGTTTTGTTGCTTCGTCGTAAAACATACCTTGTGGGTTGCGGTGCCCGTAACTCCATATCTCAGGACGAGCTTCGGAAGGTTTGAATGGGTTGTCTTGCGGAACCGAACCATCAAGGTTAAGGCGCAGAATACTGCCAGCATGGGTTTGAGTGTCTTGCCCATTATCACGTTCGCCACGGTCACCGATTGAGAAATAAACTTTGTCGTCAACAAATGAAAGTCGACTGCCGTAGTGACGCCCTGTGTCGGTGATGGCATCAGCAACAAAGAGATCGTTCCAACCCACAAGTTGATTGTTTTGCAATTGCGCCGTCGCTAACGCCACCGTATTGCCTTTACTCGTGCGCTTGCTGTAGGTAAAGAAGAGTTGCGGGTTTTGCTTATCGGCATTCGGTGCGAGCGCGACATCCAATAAGCCGGCTTGTCCACTGGTGTTCACATCGGGGACGTTAAACAGCTTTTGAGGTTTGCCTGTAGTGATATCCAGCAACGAAACCGTACCGTTCTTTTGATTGACGATAACGCGTTGATTATCTAAAAACTCGATCCCCCAAGGGATCTGAAATCCACTCGCCACTTCGTTGGCACGGTATTCGGCAGTGTTGGCAGAAAAGGATAAACAAGCGAGTAGGGTAGCAGCAATCGTTCTCATGGTTCCTTCCAATATGAATCGTGTTAATACTTAAAAGCTAACACTAAAAGACTATGTTTGGCAGAGATTCACTTGTATATGAATGTAAAAAATCCCCGATACGAGATCGGGGATTGAATTAAGGCTAGAGAATTGTTTAGTTAGCGAGATTACATCGCTTCTTCGAAGATCTTAGAGATTTCTTCGTGAGTTGCTTGTTTAGGGTTAGTGAAACCACAAGCGTCTTTCAGTGCGTTGTCTGCTAGTGTTGGGATGTCTTCTAGTTTCGCACCAAGCTCTTTAATACCTGCTGGGATACCCACATCTTTCGCTAGAGTAACGATAGCGTCGATTGCTGCCGCTGCACCTGCTTCAGCAGACATGCCTTCTACGTTTACGCCCATTGCTTTTGCTACGTCACGTAGACGCTCAGGACATACTTGCGCGTTGTAACGCTGTACGTGAGGTAGAAGAATCGCGTTACAAACACCGTGTGGAAGGTCATAGAAACCACCTAGCTGGTGTGCCATTGCGTGTACGTAACCTAGAGACGCGTTGTTGAATGCCATACCCGCCATGAACTGTGCATATGCCATTTGTTCACGAGCTTCTAGATCTTCACCGTTTTTCACTGCTGTGCGTAGGTAAGCTTGGATAAGCTCAATCGCTTTAATTGCTACCGCATCAGTGATTGGTGTTGCCGCGATAGATACGTAAGCTTCAATCGCGTGAGTTAGGGCATCCATACCTGTTGCCGCAGTTAGCGAAGCAGGTTTAGCGAGCATTAGCTCTGGATCGTTTACCGAGATAAGCGGTGTTGTGTGCTTATCAACGATTGCCATCTTGATGTGACGCTCTTCGTCAGTGATGATGCAGAAACGCGTCATTTCAGATGCAGTACCTGCCGTCGTGTTGATCGCGATAAGTGGCATCATTGGTTTTGCAGATTGGTCTACGCCTTCGTAATCTGCGATTTTGCCGCCGTTAGAAGCAACAAGCGCGATACCTTTCGCACAGTCGTGTGGTGAACCACCACCTAGAGAGATAACGAAGTCACATTCGTTATCAGTAAGAAGTGCTAAGCCGTCGTTAACGTTGCTGATAGTTGGATTTGGTTGAGTGCCATCAAACACAACGGTTGCTACATCGCGCTCAGTGAGAAGGTCTTGAACCTGTTTGACTACACCGATTTGGTTAAGGATCTTATCCGTAACGATCAAACCTTTTTTAAAGCCTTGAGATTGGATGCTGTCTGCTGCGTCTTTCAAACAACCAGCGCCCATTAGGTTTACCGTAGGGATAAAAAATGCACTTGTCATATTGGATAGCTCCGTCGTTATTTTTAATAATCTTTCTTAATTTGCCATTTACTGTCGCACATTCGTTTCCAGATTGAAGTTGATCTGAAGCAAGTTTACCTACTTAGAGGTACTTGCAAGAGAAAAACTGTGACAGTGATCTTGTTGCACTGCGTATAAGTGCAACACTGATATAAAGTAGAACAAATATGAAACTATGGACGCAAACGATTGGCAGAAATTGACTTCTGACGCGGATATATCTCTAAATTCGACTAAAGTATAAAAAATCCCCATTAATAACTTAATTATCAATGGGGATAGGGAAGTGTTTTATAAGTTAACTACTAATAATTAAGCTATTTTAATCAGCTTTGATACTAACTTTTTGATACCTGAAGCCGCTTGAGAGATATTTTCTGCCAACATGTAAGCAGGGGTTGAAAGTACGAGGTGTTTTTCATCAAAAACGATGTCTTCGACAGGGCACGTGGTGTGTTCACCGCCCATTTGATTAAATGCTATTGAGACTGCCTCATCGTTGCCTACCGTTCCTTTCACGCCTTGCTCATAAATCATCGGAATAATGACAGGAGAAATACACAGATAGCCAGCTGGTTTTTTCGCATTAGCAAACGCGCGACAAGCTTGAGCTACGTGTGTGTTAATGGAGCACTCTGCACCTGAAACGGCGAAGTCGGTTAAGTTTTTCGCAGCACCAAATCCACCTGGAAGCAGTAGGGCATCGTATTCATCAACGTTAAGTTTGGCAACATCGTCAATGTTTCCGCGTGCGATACGAGCTGATTCGATCAAGACGTTACGGGTTTCATCCATTTCGTCACCAGTTAGGTGATTGATGACATGGAGTTGGTCAATGTTAGGTGCAAAGCAGTGCCAAGTTGCCCCTGCTTTCTCGATGGCGTAGAGCGCCAACACTGCTTCGTGGATCTCAGAACCGCCGTAAACGCCTGAACCACTTAAAATGACTGCGACTTTTTTCATGTTTGGATTCCTTTACTCTGAACGTTCCTTAGATTGCTCTTCGCTATCTAGACCATGCGTTTCCGAGTGTGTTTTAACGTTTTCACTCTCGTTGTCATCTTCATCATAGTAGCGCACAACAAAGGGTGTAAGCATAACACTAGAGGGCAGAAAATGTTTCATATCAACTCCAACGGCTTAATAGAATGATTTTTATACTGATTTTTATAAAACAGTACGTTGAACCTGATCATTTTTGAGTTAAGCTGACGTTTCCTTTGGCATTCGTGAGTGGTAGGTCACATGAAATCAGTGCAATTTCGTTTCACACTTTATGGTTGTATCGCGATTCTCTCTTGGAGTTGTCTGCTTGGCATCGCGAGGTTGGTTACGGAGAGTTTAGGTCCTGTAGGCGGGGCAGCCATGTTGTACTCTCTTAGCTCTGTTTTCCTTCTTATCGTGGTCGGTATTCCAAAGTTGTCTTACTTTTCTCCCAAGTATCTTGTGCTTGGTGGTGCGATGTTCGTTTGTTATGAAATATTTCTCGCTCTATCTTTGGGATATTCCAACTCGCGCGCGCAGGCAATTGAGGTGTCGATTGTCAACTACCTTTGGCCCGCACTGACGGTTTTATTTGCGGTCCTTGGCAGCAATAAAAAAACAAACTGGTTGCTTTATCCAGCAGTTACGCTGGCGTTTGTTGGGGTTGCTTGGACTGTGAGCGGTGAGAATGGCTTATCCATAACTCAGATCATGTCCAATGTTAGTAGTAACCCTCTGGTGTATTTTATGGCTTTCGCTGGCGCGGTTATATGGGCTTTTTATTGCAACTTAACCCAAAGGCAGCAATCTAAACATAATGCGATTACCCTGTTTTTCATTGCAACAGCTGTTTCGCTTTGGGTCAAATATGCGTTTACGGATGAGCCACCAATGACATTCAGTTGGGAAGCGATGGGGTACTTAGTGGCTTCTGCGGCTTTAATGGCTGGTGGTTATGGTTTATGGAACATCGCGATCGTTGGCGGCAATATGGTTTTTCTCGCCACCTTGTCTTACTTCACGCCCATTTTTTCCGCTTTATTTTCTTCCATTATTCTTGGCGTAACTCTGAGCCATAGCTTTTGGCAGGGCGTTGTGATGGTAACGGTGGGCTCGCTGATGTGTTGGTTAGTCACTAAAGAGAAGCGCGAAGCGGCTGGGTAAGTTACCAACGAGATCGGAGAATTTAAGTGAGCAACGAACAGATCTCCCTTGCGAGCTGTATTCGAATACGAAGCAACTAAATCGAAAAAATTAAAAAAGCTCCCGAGATTGGGAGCTTTTTATTGAGTTTTAACGGCTCTTTGGTGGCGCTCTAATAAGCGACGTTCAAGTGTAGTTGAAGCTTGAATCTGTGCTTCGACAGTCGCTTGATAAGCTGCTTACGAGTGTGCTCTAGTGTATCAAGCTCCAATGTGTCGTCATCAATATGTACGTCCACATTTACTCGTAGCTCTTGGCCAACCTTCGTTACGCCAGCCAGTTTCAATTGATGCTCAGTTACTTTTTCAATCTCAAGAACATCTTTGCCAACGCTCTGACACAGCTCTTTGCTTGGTGCCATCATTAGTAGTTCACGTAAGGCACCTACTAGCATATCGAACGGTACTTTGAGGAAGTAAAAGCCCATTAAAACCATCATCATGGGGTCGGCATATACCGCATACTCAGAGAATGGCGTTAGTGAAACAGCCCAAGCCGAGATAAATCCTACGGTCACCGCCACACTCAACAAAGTATCCATTTGCCACTGTTTTTTCTCCGCTTCAATCAAGCCTGATGAGAAGCGGCGGCTGCGTTTCGCCATAAACCACCAAGCGTAACCACAACCGATAACATTCACGATGCCGAATAAGGTCGCAATAGAAGCATCGACCTCGCGACCTCCAGACATCAATGCTGATATCGCAGAGTAGAGAGAGAAGCTTACAACCACTAAAATGACGGCTGCTTTTATCGCAATAACGATTGGTTCTAAGACCGCTTTTCCAAATGGGAATACAGATTTTGAAGGCTTGTTAATATAGTAAGAAGCGGCCAGTGACAATAAAGTTAACAGTAAGCTGACCAAAGAGTAAACACCGTCAAAAACGATGACAATTGAGCCTACAAGCAAGCCAAGTACCATACCACCAGCAGCGAACCCAGATGCCAAAAGGGCTGAAATGGTTAGAATACGGTTTTCGTTTTTGCTTGTCCTGTCACACATAAAAGATGCCTTTGAATTTTAATACCTTACTATTCTTCGCTCATAAGGTAATTTAGGCAACCACAAAGTGACCAGTAACTAATCTAAAAAATTGCGCTTTTATTTATGTTCTTATAAAACAACGGCTTACTGTGGTTTTTTGGTGTCAGTAAAATTGACGCTCACTGATAAAATGTTTAGAAGTCAAATAAATACTCGCTCAATTTATCTGCTAACCACGTCATTGCAGGGTGCTCAGCATGGCCGTTAGGTGAAAACATACAGTAGTCTTCTTGCGTCAATCCGTATGTGTGTTTGATAACGGCGAGCTTCTGCTGACGAAGGTAATGGCGGATTAATGGTTCTGGAAGCACGCCCCAAGCGTCTTCTTCTAAGATGGTGTTCAGCATGTAGTCAAAACTCGAAAAACCAATATATCGAGTCGAGAAAGGTTGCAGTTCAGGGTTGTCTTTCTCATTTAGGTACACCATTAGTGCTTGCATTTGACTACGTAGATCTTCGTCTGAGACACGGCGCATCTTACTTAGGCGGTGTGCTACACTGCATACTGACATCATACGTATCTTGCCTAATGGGTTATATACGATACGAGGATCGTCTACTCGCTCATAATCAACGCCGAAAGCAAAATCTACTTGGTGGGTACTGACCAAGTTGGCTAAGTCGCCACTGGATGCCAAGATTAAGTTGAAGGTTGTTGAAGGAAAGCGGTTATTCAATGTATGAGATAATTCTTGCCAGAGATCATCAGGTAAGGAGTCGTCACGTGCTACCCAAACTTCCGCGTTAAACCCTTCCGAGATTTGAGCGCAGGTCTTTCTGACCCGTTGTGCGATGATAAGTAGGTGTTCGCAATCTTTGTAAATGGCTTTCCCAGCTTCAGAGAGGGTGAGCTGGTTGCCAGTTCGGTTAAACAATTCAACGTCGAGATCTTTCTCTAATGCCTTAATCGACATACTGAGTTTGGTACGATTGCAGTCGAGTTGCCTTGCCGCTTCAGAAACAGAACCACACTCAGCGATGGTGCAGAAGGCTTCTACTTGAGTTAAGTTCATGATTTGACACAACCAATAAATGAATTCAAATAATTTGGGTATTATGCAGATGCGCTCCCAAAGCCATGAAAGATTATCGAAAAAAACGCGAATCCGCCAGATAAGTCTATGGTCTTTTAACGGTTTTGCGGTAATCTATGTGGGTTACAAAAAGTGAACATGGAGGCCACGATGGCACAAGATTGGGACGGCTTAGCAAAAAACTGGGAATCAAATCCAGCAACAGAGCAATTTGCGCAGTCGGTGTTTGAGCAGTTACAACAGCTAACTCAGCTTGATGGCATTAAAGTACTAGATTTTGGATGCGGAACAGGGCAGTTAAGTCAACGATTGTCACCGATGGTTAAAGACATCGTAGCATTAGACGCATCGGAAGCCATGATTGAGGAACTCGATAAAAAAGAGCTCGTCAACGTAGAACCTGTGGTAGATGCATTATCTCGCGGCTTGGTCGCTCAGCATCCGGCCTTTCGTGGACAGTTCGACTTGGTGGTTGCATCATCAGTTTTAGCGTTTGTGGAAGACTTAGACGCGTCATTAACGATCTCGCATTCTCTACTTAACCACGGCGGCTATTTTGTTCATTTTGATTGGATTGCAGAATGTGAACAAGACGGTTTTACCCTTGCGAAGTCTGAGCGTGCACTGAAAGAAGCGGGTTTTACTGAAGTTGAATCGCAACACGTTTTTGACATTACATCTGATGGTAAAACAATGTCGGTATTAATGGGGCTTGGTCGTCGCTAATACCGCTGAATAAAGAACAAAAAATGACAAAAGCGAGCTAACAAGCTCGCTTTTTTCTTATCTGCTGAGGATATATGTAACTTCACTTGCTCTAAACAAGCGTCGTGGTGCAGGCAAGGACATACTCGAACAACTTAGTCTTCGGAGGTTATTTTGAGACGACTATCCTGCGTATCTCCTCCAGCACTTCAGGGTTGGCTATTGCGCCTAAATTTTCGACGCTTCGGTTGTTAACGACTTGCTTAACGGCTAACTCGACCAGCTTTCCTGAGCGTGTCTTAGGTATATCGCTTATTGCGTAAATTGCACTAGGTACATGCCTTGGAGAACATGCAGACTTTAGCTGTGCTTTGATGGAAGCGATCATCTCGTCATTGAGCTCTTCCCCTTTGACTAATTGGACAAACAGCCATATTTGTTCGTTGCGATCGACTTCTTTTCCTACTGCGATCGAATCTAGAATACCGTCTATACAGTTCACTTGCTGATAGATTTCGGCCGTGCCGATTCTTACGCCACCGGGATTCAACGTGGTATCACTTCGACCATAAAACACGTATCCCCCAACGCTGGTCTGTTCAACATCATCGCCGTGGTGCCAAATATTGTCGAATTTATCCCAATAAGCGCGATGATATCTCTCACCGGTGTCGTTCCAAAAGCCAGCAGGGAAGTTGGGTAATGAATTGGCGCAAACCAACTCACCGCGCTCTCCCATTACGCTATTACCTTGTGGGTTAAAGACTCGGACATCGACCCCTAACCCTGCTGATTGGCACTCTCCCCGATAAACGGGAGAAATAGGGTTGCCTAATACAAAGCAGCCACAAATGTCTGTTCCGCCAGAAATCGAGGCGAGGTGTACATCTTCTTTAATGTGCTGATAGACATAATCAAACTGTTCTGGATACAGAACAGAGCCCGTTGAGCAAATGGTTTTCAGACTTGGAAATGCATCACTTTTCTGCGGAGAAAAAGATGCTTTTTCCAGCGCCTCTAGGTATTTTGCTGAGGTTCCAAACAGCGTCACTTCGGCTCGTTCTGCGAGGTCCCAGAGCACATCATGAGTGGGGTAAACAGGGCTACCATCAAAAATCACCAAACATGCACCGCTCGCGAGTGAAGAAACGTGCCAGTTCCACATCATCCAACCGCAGGTCGTGTAATAAAACACGCGTTCGTTCGGTTGAATATCGCAATGCAGTTGATGCTCTTTCAAGTGATTAAGCACCGTTCCGCCGACGGAATGAACGATGCATTTCGGTTTGCCTGTTGTGCCTGAAGAATAAAGCACAAATAGCGGATCGTTAAAATTCACACGAGTAAAAGTCAGCGCTTCGGGTGTGTATTGATTCAGGACGTTTTGCCAATCTTGGGTGCAGACATCGCATTCAAAAATGTGTGGTTTAAGGTAGCTAATTTGGCAAACTTGTTTAAGACCATCAAGATGATCCGCAATATGCTGGTTTTTCTCAGACATATCGAAAGTTTTGCCATTGAATGTATAGCCATCACAAGTAAACAGGATTTTGGGTTTCACTTGACCAAAGCGTTCCAAAACGCTTTCGACGCCAAAATCAGGTGAGGTGGAAGTCCAGGTCGCCCCCAAACTACTGGTTGCTAGCATGGCTACCACCGTTTGAGGTAGGTGAGGTAAGTAACCAGCGACGACATCACCTTGCTTAATTCCACATTCTTTCAACCATTGCTGCACACTCGAAACTTCTTCGCACAATTGTTTCCAGGTGTAGGTCTGTTTTTCTTCACGTTCATTTTCAAACCAAATAGCGAGATCATCGGGTTGGTGACACGCGTAGGTTAGCAAATTTTCGGCGTAGTTAATTTGCGCGTTTGGGAACCATTTTATATCCCTATTTTCAACAGGTTGCTGCCAGCGACTTTCTGCTCGCTCTTTTATGGTCTCTCCCTGAGTGCCAATGACGTCGCAGAATAGCCAAACTTCCTGCCAAAATTTTTCTACATGATCGAGTGACCATTGATGCAGATCAGCGAAGCTTTCAAGGGTATTTCCTTGTCGATTAATGTGTTCAATAAACTGTGTAATGTTGGCTTCTTCGATACGACTTTCGCTCGGTTGCCATACTTTGCTGCTCTCGCGCATAGGTCCCTCTATAACAAAGTGATAACAGGTTTTAGTTTGAGAGGAATACACGATAAAGTCAAACAAGCCAGATATTATATCGTGTCATAAAAATCATGCAGTTACGATGCATTGTAAACAATATGTTACATCGGGATGGTGCTGAGAAAATCGCGCAGGGATTGGAAGCTCTTAAGACTACAGATAGGCTTAATGTAAAAGATTTGTTAATGGAGATGAGCCGTGACGCAGTATCGTTCTAAACCCGTAAACCAGGAAGGCAGGGTTGAATGGAGCCGTGAAGAAGACGCCATTTGGCGAGATTTGGTAACACGACAAATGGGTGTGATCCAAAACAGAGCTTGTGAGGCTTATTTACACGGTTTGACGCTGCTTGATTTACCTCAAGACCGCGTTCCTCAGTTACCAGAAATTAATCGTGTCTTGATGGAGACAACAGGTTGGCAAGTGGAGCCCGTTCCCGCGCTTATTGATTTCGACCGATTTTTTAATCTACTCGGTAATAAGCGCTTTCCAGTCGCCACATTCTTGCGTACAAGAGATGAGTTCGATTACTTACAGGAGCCAGATTTCTTCCACGAAATATTTGGTCATTGCGCGATGTTAACCAACCCAGACTTTGCTGCATTTACCGAGCACTATGGTCAACTAGGGCAAGCCGCTATCCCAAAACAAAGAGCCTATCTCGCTCGTCTCTACTGGTTTACTGTAGAGTTTGGTTTGGTGAAAGAAGGGGACAAAACCAAAATTTACGGTGGTGGTATTCTTTCATCTCCTGGCGAAACCCTCTACGCATTAGAGAGTGATGCAGCAATTCGCGACCCATTTGAATTACAAACTGTGCTGAGAACGCCTTATCGTATCGACATCATGCAACCGAAGTACTACGTGATTGATGACTTTTCTCAGCTTTTTAAAATCAGTCAGTTAAATTTATTGAAACAAGCCGATCTAGCGATTGAAGCTGGACTGCTTCCTCCACTTTTTGAACCAAAGGAACCTGCTCATGTTGAATGAACAAAAATGCGAAGCTTGTAGTATCGATGCCATTGCACTAAGCAAAGAAGAGCAACAGTCTCTGCTCCTGCAATTGTCTGATTGGCAGATCATTGAAAGAGAAGATATACCTCAACTAGAAAAGGTGTATAAATTTAAGAACTTCAAACAAGCATGGGCTTTCAGTAACAAAATCGCGGAACTGGCAGAAGATGAGTTCCACCATCCTTCTATTTTGTTGGAATGGGGTAAGGTTACCGTAACGTGGTGGAGTCACTCTATCAAAGGTCTGCATAAAAACGATTTTATCTGCGCATCAAAGTGTGACGCGCTAGCATCGGCAGAGTAGGACATTACCTCATACAAAAAAACGCCCGGCTTACGTCGGGCGTTTTGGTTCTAAATGACTTTTACATTACTTTATAGATTGATTCGGAAGACGGATGTCGTGCCCGATACCTCATTGCCAACGGCGATAAAATGACCACCATTACGGGTAAAGTAATTAATGGATTCTGGACCTAAATCACCTGCTTTTGGATTGTAAGTGTCGTTCGCGCATTCGCCATCTTCCACTTCAGTACAAACTGGTTGGCTGTAATCACGACGGTTTACGTAATGCAGGAACTGCGCTTGTTTCGGGTCTGTGATGTCATAAATCATGATGCCGCCTTGTCGCTCCAAGCCGATGAACGCGTAATGACGACCATTGATTTGTGCTACTTCAATTGCCTCTGGCTCAATGCCTTTGTCGTCACTGCGGTCATCCCCACTGTCATTGCTATCGTTGGTGCTGTCGAAGTTCTTACCTTCATTCAGCAGCGCGATAGTCGCGAAATCGTCACCACTATCGAAGACCAACTTGCCGTTTTCATCCCAAATCGAGAATGAACGCGCGCCAAATGATTGAACATTCTCTTGTGCAGAAAGCGTTTGTTCCGGCTTAATCACTTTTAAACGCGCGAGTTGTTTGTTGTCTTTTAGTGCCTCTGCCAATGGGTGTTCTGCTGCCACTTTCAGCTTCTTACCGCGCACTTCATCAATATGGCTTAAACAGGTTCCTTGCTCAGATGTATATTCATCTGTACCGAGGTAATCGTCTTCATCCCACATAAAGCCAGCTTTGTCGCACAGTTCTTGAGTGGTTTTGAATCCGTACTCACGCCCGTCGCCTTCATTTGCCGATACGATGTAAGTACTCCCATTCACTGAGTAGCTGTCGATAGTGTCAGGCATAAATAAGCCAACCAGTTGTGGGTAGCTTTTCAAGTTCCCAATGATTTTGTCTTTGTTGGATGCATCGAGTTTAGCGCCCGACCAAGACTTCTCACCTAAGCCAACAATTTTTTCTACCGATTTGCTCTCTGGATTGACGATTGCCATGGCGTTATTTTCTTGTAGCGCGACATAGATTTTACCGTTATCTGCAAAAGTGAGGTATTCAGGCTCTAGATCTTGTGCGACGGTGGCGTTTGGCCCCGAAATACGCACATTCATTGGGAGCTCTGCTTTTCGTGAACCATCAAATTCGTTAAAGCCAATTTGTGTCACTTCTGCTTGAGTAACACCAAGGCTCAGATCGATCAAAGTGATACTACCTTCAGGGTCAATGCTGTAATCGCTGTTTGGTTCTCCTTCATTAGCGGTTGCGATGTATCGGCCATCTTTCGAGAAGCCAACCATGTCTGGCAATGCGCCTGTTGGAAACGTCATGACTAATGACAAATCGTCGGAGCGGTACAAGCCAACAATACCATTCGCTTGTTTATTACTGTTTTCAATCGCAACAGCTACCAAACCATTGAATACAGCGACACTGTTTGCTGCGCCAATTTCAATGCCCGCTGCTTCGCCAGCGCTGTTGAGATCAATGAATGCGCTTTGCGTTGGTACGCCGTTGTCATCCATAGACATTACATCGACACGTTTTGCTTGAGCATTCACCACATAGAGCTTATCTGTACAGGCGTCATAACTGACGATTTCAGCTGCCGATGTGTCGAATGGAGCATCAGCAACGGATGTCCCGATAAACGTTAACCCTTGAATTGAAGTTTCCCCAGCAACGGGCGCAGTGGTAGGTTTGCATTGTGTAGCGAATGAAGCCACGGTATCTTCGGGTTGTGATGAACACGCGATGGCAAGTGATGACAATGCGAGTGCACCGATTGCCTTTAAAGGGGTGATCATGATATCTCCTTATCAATCCGATAGGTTGTCAATCAGCATGGGTTTTATGCTGCTGTCCATTTCCGCAACTGGAATGATAGAGCGCTGAATGACGTGTGATTTGGTAAGGCTCTGAATATATGTATGATTGATGACTCTTATATTGGCTTTTTATGAAACTAATGTGTCATCAATATGATGAGGTAGGGATAGAGGAATAATGGAATTAAAATCGTTTTTAGATTTATTGGCAGCGTCACCAGAGCAGGTCGAATTTGAAGCAACGATGGCGGTGATCGAAGATAACTATACGTTTGAGCCAACCGCTTTTGTAAATGGTGAGACACAAAACAATGCAGGCGAGAACAACGGTTCGTGTAAGATCTTCGCTTTCGGTTTGCTAAACAACCTAGACAAAGAAGCGACGCTAGCCTGCTTTGGCCGTTTTTATCGTGAAGATGTATTGCAGCATCCAGAGAACAGCGATCACCAGAATATTCGTAATTTTATGGTGACAGGGTGGGAAGGCATTAAGTTTGAAGCGTCCGCTTTAACCGCTAAATAAACACCAGTCAGAAAACGATGATCAGTAAGCCAGTCATATTACGCGACTGGCTTTTTTTCTAGACATTTTCGGCACAAACACAGCTGGTTGGCGCTTGGCTTGGGTAAATCACGGGTTTCAATAGTAAAGCACCAGCATGTCTCTTTGCCTGCGGCGATATCACAATGGGCTTGAGTCCCGCATTCAGGACAACTGTGTGTTGAATCTTCTCCTGCGATTTGTTCGATAATCGCATCTCGTTGGAGATCGGTTTTGTCTTTCCATTGGATGATTTCATCCATCGTTCGGTGACAACCAGAGCATATTCCGGCGTTATTTTTACATGCTGCTCGACAAGGTGACTTCATTGCTTTCTCGTTCTCATTTTTTATGCCGCGTACTCTAGCATAAAGCGAGTCAAGGCCGCCAAAAATAAACGTGACTGCGATTTGCTGGTGAGGAGGGAGAACCAGTGTTACCCTTGGGCGAGTTACCTTAACTCTCTGTCACTTATGTTAGAAAAAGAAAACCTCATTAAACTCGCTAGAATGCAAATGCCATTTGGGAAATATGCAGGGCGAGTGTTAATCGACCTGCCTGAAGAATACTTACTGTGGTTTGATAAAAAGGGCTGGCCAAGCGGCGAGCTAGGGGATTTGCTCAAGCTATGTTTAGCGCTCAAAATTGAAGGCTTAGATAGTGTCGTGAAGCCTTTGAAGCGTATGTAACTAGCCACAGAAACTCCCACTCTTAATGAAAAGACTTATTATGAATTTTGATATCGATGCACTGAAACATCACCAATTGGTCGAAGATGGTAAACTAGAGGGATGCTACATTCATCAGCCAGCTCAAGGTAGCCAACACAATGACAAAGCTGTTTTGGCAGAGCGCCAAGCGTTGGAAAAGTTGGGATATAAGGTAATACAGCTTAAAGCTAAAGGCGGGACAACAACGTTTGCCGAGGCGATGCAAAAGCTTGCGAAGGAAACTGGTCACCTGCCTAAGGAGTAAGTGAGTGTAACCTGCCACAGCCTTACAAGTTCTCCCACCAGACTGTTTTTTCATTCAAAAGAGCCAGACCGTTAGGCTGACTCTTTTTTGTCCCAAAGTGTGTTACGCCTCGAAATGCGAATTTAGATAATTGGCAATTTTATACATACAAAACTCTGCTCTTTGTCATTCAGGCAGAGTGCCCCAAAACTGGTAACAATGATATGAATGTTATCGTCGCTAGGCTGATGTTGAATACGCGCTGTCTTAATACGGTATTGAGATAAATACGAATTTTTTTACCAACCCAGACCCAAGTAATATTTGCAAACAGTCCGAATGTCGTAAACACGAAAGTAATCAATGTAACAGAGAACCAATAGTTAGAAGGGAGACTATAACTTGTGACCAAAGCAAGTGATGCCATCCAAGCCTTCATATTACCCAGTTGAAACAACGTAGCCTGAGTTACGTTGATTGGTTTGCTTTTAGTGGGTTTGCCTGCGAAAGGGTTGGTACATAGCAGCTTAATCATCAGCCAGAACATGTAAACCAGACCGATGTATTTTATAGCGAGATACCAACTTGGATGAGTCTGTAGGGCAACACCGACACCACATGCACAAAGCAGAATTAACCCTATTACGCCAATACGGATACCAATTAGGTGTCGCCATGATTTCCTTATACCAAATTGTGCCCCTGAGTTGGCGAGCAATAAGTTATTTGGGCCGGGTGTTATGGCGGTGACAAACGCAAATAAACTCATCGCTGGAGTTAGGTCCCATAATGTTGTCATTTCTTTTCTTCTCAAATTAGTGCTGATAAGCCAAGAATAAAGGGATGAAGTGAGAGAGACCTACAGTTAATGCGTCATGGTGACAATTCTTTGATTTCATTTTCGTCAGGCCTTATTTATCCTGAATACAAGAATTAATTGTACCCCTTCGGAGAGAGACAATGTTAGTCCCTGATATATCGGGTCGTTCCGGACCTAAGTTTATGGCACTGGCTGAGGTGATAGAGAGTGGTGAACTCGAACCAGACACTAAATTACCTCCTCAGCGTATTTTATCTTATCGCTTAGGTGTGACGGTTGGAACGGTGACGAGGGCATATAGGGAGCTAGAGCGGAGGGGCTTAACGGAACCAAAAGTAGGAAGCGGTACTTATGTACGTAACAGAGAAACTGAACTGAACCACTTTTATCATCCGGTATTGGAAGAAAAAGGCATTGATCTGGCACGTTGCCGACCTTTGCTATTATCGCAGCCGAAATTTCTTGCGAATGCGTTGAAAGAGCTATCACACGAGGAAATTGCGCAGGCAGCCGTGCTGGATTACTACTCCGCTGATGGCATTCAGGGTCATAACGAGACTCTTCGACAATGGCTGATGACCAAATTCAATATCGATATTGATGCACGGCGTCTAGTGTGGACTCATGGAGGGCAACACGGGATCTCGTTGATTATTCAATCTCTGAGCCGCCCTAAAGATACAATTCTTGCTGAAGGGCTGTGTTATCCAGAGTTCATCTATGCATGTCAGCAATCTGAACGAAAGCTAGTGCCAGTAAAAGTCGATGAACATGGATTAGATCCAGAAGATCTGGCTTTGCACTGTAAGAGGCATCGCCCAAAACTGCTTTATCTTACGCCGGGAATACAGAACCCGACCGGAGCTCAGTTAACGGATAGCCGAAGACTAAAAATCATAGAGATATGTCGTCGTTACAATGTGTTGATTATTGAGGACGATGTTCTCTACTGCCCACCGTCTCATCGAAAGAGTCCCTTAGTTGCTATCGCTCCAGATATTACCTTATACGTGGGCAGTTTTTCTAAGTACTTTGCAGGTGGATTGCGGCTGGGTTTCATCATTCGCCTTTGTCGTTCAAAGATTTACTGCAACGTGCGCTACGAGCCAGTTGTATGTATGTTAGCCCTTTGATAATCGACCTTGTTTGTCGTTGGTTAACTAGCGGAGCTATGCAAGCCGTGGACAAAAAGATAGCGATGGAACTCAGTGCACGTCATCGGATCTGGAAGGCAGTATTTCCCGAAATCCAGATTGGTGTTCCTGGTTACAATGTGTGGCTACCTTTGCCTGAGCCATTAACAGGGTATCACTTTAACCAGTCGTTGTTGAAACATGGTGTCAGAGTGAGGGAAGCGGAAATGTTTGCTGTGGGTCGGTATGAAGTGCCGGCAGCAGTGAGGATATCACTTGCAGGTCCATTAAGCCGATTACAATTGCAATCAGCTTTAGATATCGTAAGAGAGCAAATCAAACGGTTAACTTAAGTTTCATAGTTCACATGGATTGCTCAATATCTAACTATTCAATGCTCTATTAGGATTGAACACACCGATATACATAAAGTGCTCGAAGTTGTGCTCAAAGTCTCAAAAGTTACTTGAAATCTGAAACTCGCTTAGACGTCTTTTGGGCAGCATCGAGTTGATTCATCTTTGTCGAGAGCCTTCATGTTGAGTACTTTCCAACGCAAAAGTGCCCCATTGTTACTTGGGGCTAGTACTAATCCATCTATTGTGAGTATGGCTTTGCCTTAATAAATCTTATTTGAACTCGCCTCTAAATGAGTGGGCTTATCGATGTAACTCAGCAACGCTCATAGTGAAAACTAAATCCGAATCTGCTTGGTTTGAGTAGCTGTGAGGGACATCCGTTTTAGCTATAGCGGACTGACCTTCATGCAGTTCTATGGCTTTCCCATCAATATTCAAAGTGAGTATTCCAGACTCAACATGAAAAAGTTCAAACGTGCCTTGTGGATGACCTGCTGATTCAAAAACTTCTGATGGTTTCATATTCCAGCGCCACAACTCAATCATATCTGGGCCGCTTGTTCCCGCCAGAAGTTTTGCGCTACCACCGTGCTCGCCAGTCCAAAGCGTTGGAATGTCCTCTTTATCAATGATGTTGACTGTTGGATTACTCGCAACATTCACAATATCGGCAACCGAAATCCCAAGGGCAGCAGACAGTTTACACAACGTCGAAATGCTAGGGTTAGCTGCCCCTTTCTCTACTTCTACTAACATGCCTTTACTTATCCCTGCTCTTTTTGACAGGGCATCCAGTGACAACTTGAGCCTTTTTCGATGTTCCTTGATCCTTGCGGCTACCGCTTGATTAATGAAATCAGCATCAGTGCCACTGTCGGTCGATATATTGACTTTTTTGGTCATTGTAATGTATCTTGCATGAAAATGAATCACTGAAGGAATTATCTAATGGTTGTTGTAGTGCCGTCAATCGATGCTCGAATTTCCCAGATTGCACCAGAGTTCAAAGCATTGAGCATATCCGTTAAAGGAACGGAAGTTCAGAGCCAAGAGTATGCAAAACGGGTTCTGCAAGAAGCATGTACTTCCGTCATTGAGAACGACTATCCATGGGCAGAATCACACATCAATGCGTGGGGAGACGTTTTTCGTCAATTTGGCGCTAAACCAAATCGAACCCCTTGCTCGGCTGCTGCACTGCGAAAACGAGTATTGAAAGATGGAGGAATGCAGAGCATTGACCCTATTGTGGATATTTATAATGCCATCAGTATTCGATACGCCATACCCGTAGGTGGTGAAGATATGGACAGTTATCAAGGAACGCCAACACTCACTATCGCAGATGGCTCTGAATCCTTTGACACCATGAAAAATGGTGAGGCTTCAATTGAAAACCCTGATGTTGGGGAAGTAATTTGGCGCGATGAAGTAGGCGTTACTTGTCGTCGTTGGAACTGGAGGCAGGGTGTCAGAACCCGAATTGAATCTGACACACGTAACATGTGGTTTATTCTAGAAAGCTTGCCTGAAATGCCACTAGAACGCTTGCAGGAGGCGGGGCAAGAAATGATTAAACACTTGCAAGTGATCATGCCTGATTCAGTGATAGAGCAATCGTTGGTGTTTGCTTCAAAATCCATTGAGGTTTGATGTGATAAATACTTTGTTAACGGGTGCCGTTGTTTCTGGAAGTTTGATTGTCGCAATCGGTAGCCAAAATGCGTTTCTATTAAAGTGCGGATTAAAAAAGCAATACGCACTGTCCGTTGCCACTATCTGCTTTCTTGGAGACATTCTACTGATCAGTACTGGTGTACTTGGTATAGGGACACTGCTCTATAAAGCACCATTATGGAAAGACCTTTTGACTCTTGGCGGCGTAGTATTTCTTTTCTGGTATGGCTACCAATCTGCAAAATCAGCATGGAATGGTTCAAGTCACCTAGAGTTGGAAAATTCGGACATTGCCCAGAGTTGGTTAAAAGTCGTTTTAATGGCGATGGCTATCACTTTTTTAAATCCACATGTCTATCTGGATACGGTGGTGATCCTTGGTGGTGTGACTGCTCAAATGGAACCTGATGAAAAACGATTGTTTGTTATAGGGGCACTGATTGCATCAGGGATCTGGTTTTATGGATTAGTGTATTTGGCTAACAAGTTGATCCCACTTTTTAGTAAGCCAAGAACATGGAGAATTTTAGATTCTGCGATTTCATGCATCATGTTTGGTATTGCATTGAAGCTCGCAACACCTCTGTTAAGCCAATACATATAGAGCGTCTCGATAAAGCTGCATTTCCAATAACTAAACTGCTCCTGCCAGATTGGACACAGATTTTCCATACCAGAAGTTATTCGCATTTTGCTAATTTAAGTAAATGCTCTAAATTATTTCTGTCCAAGAGAGTGCTGGCGCAGTTCAAAGTAGGCACTTGCTTTGGGTTACTCGACTCCAAGTAACTTTATTGCTATGTTTCGCAAAATATATGGAGAATCTCCTGCGCGTTATTTTTCTAGATGCCGTGCAGAATAATGTGTTGACCGGCTGAGGGAAAAATGAAAACCAAAATAATAATGTCTTTTCTACTCGCTACATT
>NZ_JAWOTX010000019.1:0-101733 GCF_033339115.1 Vibrio sp. 947
AGTAGCGAATTTGTTGAAGTACCAACAAAGCAAGTTAAGCCAAGTCAAACCTGTCCAGACTGCGGAGCTAAGAAGAAAAAAACCTTAGCTGAACGCTGGCACTCATGCGATTGTGGCTGTGAGAAGCCCCGAGATGTAGCCAGTGCGCAAGTTAATTTAAACTGGGCGTTAGGTATTCAGGCTGGGAACCAGCCTAAAAAGGTAGCTTAGGCTTTCTTTTTGAAACTCCTTCAAAACGCGTAGCGTTTAGTGGGAGTTGTTCATAATGACCAGGAAACCGTTGAATACATAATCAATGTCATTACACCAAAAGAGGAAATATTCAGTTCTATCATAATCGAAGAAGATCCAAGTTTTCTAATAGGATTAAGAGATGGACATGAACCTGTTGAAAATATGCTTCCTGAGCACACGAGTAAAGTAGCAGGCTTGAAAACAAAACCAATACAATTTCATGAGCTTACACCTGAAAAACTCCAAGATTCAATCATGAATATGATGACTAGACAGGAGCCAATTTCCTTTTTATCTAAAGACGGTAGTTTTGAGGTAATCATCGGGAACTCTATGCCTCCGCTTGGGGTTAACTACTACCCATTAAGTGTTGATATTATGATCCGAGATATTGGTAATCAGAGATTCAATAAAGTATCCAGTGGACACGTAAATTATGAGAACCTTATGAGATTGTTAAGAGATGGTAAATCAGCTTTAAATGATAATCTTACGGAATACGATGAAGAGTACGTCGATAAAACTGAGTCATACGGTTTTGAAAAAGGAACAGATGGAGAGATATTGATCGGTTTGACTTTAGAAAGTGGAAACATCATTCAGATAGAGAAGAGAAATCCCGATCCACGGCTGTCTCAGGGGATTGATTTTTAATCAGTTTAAGCAGGCTTTGCCTGCTTTATTTTTTTATTGATATTTAAAACATCTAATGTATCATGGTAAAAAATAAATAATTAAATAATTAAAAACTTTTTATGAATGATATAATAAAAAGATTGCGATCTGAGTTCGGCATATATCGACAATCTCCTGTGGGAAAAAGGATAGGTTACAATTTTTGGTTTCATGTCTCTTATGCAGACTGCTTTGGTGTTGAAATTGAGAAATTCTTAAATTCACCCAAAATTGATTTCATGCCGACAATAATCAAAATTAACAATAAAACAAATGCAATATCATTAATTCAATGCGATGAATTTGACAGTCAAGATTGCCCTGTAATTGGCAAGGTTTTAACCTTCAAACAAGACGGATCTTGTAAGCTAACTAAGCAAAGCGAAAATCCTTTTATCTACCATCATAAATGGCTTTTTGTAGCCGATGATTACAATGGCTTTGACATAAATAAATCAAAATTGTACTCATATATATGGAAGTCCCTATTAGGTGTTGATCCGTCAGTATCCAGCATAATAGGCAGATATGACTGTTGGTGTGAAATCTTAAAAAAACACAAAATAGAAAATTTAACAAAACTCTGGCTTGACTGTGACCAAAAAGTATCATCAAAAAAAACATCTATGAATTCGAGAAATAAACCGAAAATATTTGGACTTGGGTGTGATTTGGGATTGTTTAGAGATAACACTGTCAACTTGGATATAGGGGGCGGTAAGTTTGAGACAGGTACAACGTTTCTATCTAAGATTGGAGTAACAAACTTAATTATCGATCCGTTTAACCGCCCTGTAATTGATAACGCAAATGCCATTATTCAATCCAAAAAACACGGTGTTGACACAGTTACAATTAGCAACGTGCTTAATGTAATAATTGAAGATACTGTGAAGCTAAAACTTATAGAACAAGCATTCGACGCTTTAAATTATGACGGAACGCTTTTGGTTACATGCTATGAAGGAAATCGCAGTGGTGTTGGTTGCTTTTCTTCTAAAGATAGCTGGCAGGAAAACAAAAAAACTGCTGAATACTTGCCTCTCATAAGTAAGATTTTTCCGAAATCTCACATTAAAAAGGGGCTAATCATAGCTAAAAAGTGAGCCTCAATTGAGGCTCATTTATCATTATAAATCATAGTCGAATAGAAGATTATAGTCGTGCGTATATATTACGGATTTTAGAATACATATTTCTTTTTCATTGACGCAGTCAAGTTGTAAAAGTGACTCGTAAATATTCATAAGAACATCACTGGTCTCAAGAGCTGTTAATTCAATCAGACCATTTTTATCTGTGCTTCGATAGACCTCAAAATCATCAGACGAATATTTGTCAGCAATGATTAGTGGAATGTAGAGTTTAATGTTATCGAGCAGCGTTTTCATGAAGTTGCTTCTATTCGTCGCAATCTCTATTGTTTCTAGACTATAAAATAATTCACTCAAAGACTCATGAGAACAATGTGAAATGGATTTAGAAATAATTGATTTAGCTTGCTTTATTAAATATTTAGAACGTGTTGATTGAATTGCTAATTCAGAGATTCGCTCATAAGATTCTTTTAATGCGATTAAGATTTTATCTTCTGAGTCAATGAGAGCATACTTAATATTGCGGGAAAGTTTTGATGCTAAGACGCTATATTGTTCTTCTTTGTGCATTAATAGATCAATGTTCTTCTGAGTATATCCGACTTTATCATTACTTATTTGAGCACCATAAACCTTTGAAATAGCATTAAGTTCCCTTATTACCTTAGCTTCCAACTCAGAAATCTTATATATAACATCTGTTTTAAAAAACTTACCCTCTGGTTTGTATGCTTTTATTGTTTCTATTAAGTTCAGTTCGGCTTGATCTATTACCTGGCTCACTAAGCATTTCGAGTTCACATCAATTTTTGTAAGTCGAAAGTCTGACTCATGAAGATGGAATGATTTGGATAGCGCAATAAATTGACTAATTTTACTGTTCATAGTGTTTTTACCTTTATTTATTATTGTTATTTGCAACTTCGATAGTAACAATTACTGGTTTAAAGGTAAAACCAAAAACACGATATTGAATTTAACAACTCATAAATTAGCCAGTTAATAAAATAATTAATAAAAAGTGTTGTATTATTTTAAAAATACTTGTATATTTTATTTAATGTATATCGGAACGCGGTTACATTTCTTTGTTATTTCATTTCTTTTCCTAGAGTTGGTCTTGCTGCTTAGCAGCAAGACTTTACTCTTTCTAAATGACTAAATATTCAATTCCTTGCACAGTGATAAGATACGTATTTATCTGAAATCTTTATCAGAATTGCCCAGTTTCCTTTACATGCATGATAAACAAAGAACGTTTGACCATTAAATTGTTTAGGCATATACTCGATGATTATCAACTCATATCAAACAAGGGTATATGATGATTTTGCATACATATGATCTCCTACGGAGTATACATGCTGTTAACGCAGCGTCTAAAGCAACTCTCAAGAACCCTTCCGAGATGACTGGTTTTCACAGAAAAGCAATTCGGCTAATGGATGAGCTAGGCATTGACTTCAATGATTTATACACATTGAAGAATCGAGGTATTGCTTTCGCATTGCAGGAAGGGATACTTCAATACCTATATCATCACAATAGCAAGCCTGTATATGCTGGTGTAGAGGATGGGTTTAAGTTTTTCTTCCATACCCCAACGGAAATGACACCAGATCCAAAATTGGACTTTGATGAAAACCTACACTTGAATCTGATTGAAAATCAACAGAACAACACATTTACCCCAGTGTCTTTGATAACTGCTATCAAAAATCTACAAAGCCTGCCTTCTGGACGAAGCAATACGTCAATGGACGATTTCAAACCAAATCCAGTCCGATACGAAGGTCAAGGTAAGCATAATATTGAAGCCGTAAACAAAAAGGTCATCAAAGAATATAAGGTAAATGGATTTAGTTTTTCTCAATTACTTGAGGAAAATGAGCTTGAACCAACCAGTTTCTACTCGGGGGAAACGAAACCTGGTCTTTATGGTCAGCACAGAGCGGGTCAGTTCAGGAATAGAAAGTACAACTATTGATAAATTGAGCCTGCTAAGCAGGCTCTTTTATTAGAACCATATGTACTGGTTCACTTTATCGAATTCAACATTGAAAACAAAGCCCTCGGATGTTGAGACTTCTAAAGCCAGAACAGGATCTATAATGTAATCCCCTATTACTATCCATTTTCTGTCTATAAGTCCCATTTCCGTTATCACTTTTCCGCTAACAATTTTCGTTACACTTGACAGTTCGAGACTTAAAGATTTCTTGAGATTATATCCAATTATCTCTACTGCATTCTCTGCAACGATATCTTGTGCGTTTTTAATGATATTAATTGTTAATTCTTCTAGCTTCTTTTTCATGCTCTTTCCTAAAATAGAAAAGCGCCAGCGATTAACTGGCGCTCTGATTTTAAATGATAAAATTAGTACAGAAATAGTTTGTCAAGCTGATCAACTGTTAGGGCTTCGTTATAGAAACCTTCTAGTTGAGCTTCTTTGCCATTTTCATAGATATAATTAGGCGATTCACTATCTGCACCTGAACCAACCAATCTATAAACAGGGTAGTATTTAAACATTTCATCACGATTGAAGATCCCTACTTTGCGTTTTATGGCATATACAAATCCTGACAATTCATAGCTATTTGCTGTTTTAAGAGTTGATGGCTGATTACTCGGGAACACTGGATTACAGTCAATTTCGTTGTTGTGATACAATCCCGAATTATTAGTCAATTTTTCACAGCTACTAAACTCACGGAAAACATGATAGTTATATGAGTTTCGTGGAGCTTTATTATTCGATTTAGCTGTCTTAACTACTTTATGGTTTACTACCTTAGTAGTATTTACTCCACTATCTAATTGCTCATTCTCAATATAGCTTCTAACTTTTCCAAGATCTGTTTCTTTGACTTTTACGTCATATGGAAAGAAGTCCACCTCTTTACCATAGAACTTGCTCAACATCTGTTCAAAATTCATTCCGTGTTTCTTGTAAAAATAGAATCCAGAATCTTTTGTGCTTTGTTGACTTGCATGATAGTAAATGCCATTTACACCCTTTTTCTTATAAATAGGGAAATAGTAATGATGTTCTTCATTTGATACTTGCCCTCTCATGAAAACCATAACAAAGCCTGATTTTAGCATTGTAGGATCATTTGAGAGTGAGTCCGAACCTTCAATTTCTACATTACATGAACCACCAATTCGACCAAATTCTTTGCCAAATGATTTGTAGCAATCTTCGATTTCATTGAATAGATAGAAGTTAAATGTTTTACGATCACTGAAAGCAAATTTCGTTTTTGAGTCTGCAATAACAATATCTACTGGCTTAACTGCCTTCGTCTCTTTAATTGACTTAACAATCTGTGGAGATACAGAAGGCTTCTTAGTTTCAGCTTTTAACTCTGTTATTTCAGGCTTAATCTCTTCAGATTGAACTTTGCTATTCAGCTTTTCATCGTTCTCAGGTTTGTCAAAGAGGGTGTTGATAAATAACCCAAGAATAACTGCTAAAATGCAGGTTGCTGCAACAGAAGCGATTACCTTCCCCTTATCCTTAAAAATCAATCTTCCAAGGATATCGTGTGATTGTTTCTCCCCCTCTATTAATCTTAGAGGGATGAGTAAAACCCAAATAATAAATAATGCGAAATTCATTGTAGCTCCATTTATTTCATCATTAATAACTTAATACATTTTAAATTAGCTAAAACATTTTTTTGTTCTTCGCTTAATTCAAATTCAGAAATGACAATGTATTCAGTGTCAGGCTCCAGGGATTCCGTAATTGAATTGACATCATCAGGATTGGTTAGGACAAGAAGGTGTTGAGTACATTGAGATACCTTAACACCATGCTTCACACCAAGCTTATACAGTTTGTAAAGCTCATTGCAGCTATACCCTACCCCCACCTGAACTTCTTCATGAGCGCCTGAAACTATTGCATTAGCAGCCTCAGCTTTCTCGTTCATATTAAAACGTTTCATGATTAACCTTTTTTATTCTTTTTAATAAAATCTTTGATGAGCAGATGACCATCTTTACAATGAAAATTGATGAAAAGAGTGTAATGAAAGCTAGCCAGATGATGCATTTCAAAGGAAAAATCAGTTGCTTAGTGTTCATGACTATTTAAGCCCTTGCAAAAGCAAGGGCTATACCTTTATTTATTCTTTATCAGCAGATTCAGGCACTTCTTCAACTTCACCTTCTGAATTAGAAGATTTTTGTGCTTTCTGAAGTTGCGAGGTTACTTTAGCTTGCAATCCCATTTCATTTGAAGCTTGGTTTGTACCCAATAGAACTAGGTTGCCATAACGTGCTGCTGTTGTAACAGAGTCGCGAGCATCCATCGCTTCCATTGACATCATCAGCATATTAATCTCTGATGCGTCAGTTGTTGACTGTTTGAACTTCTTCAGGTTTTCAACACATACTTGAGCGTAAGATTCTCTAGATTTAACCGCAGCTTTAGTACGCTCTTCAAGCGCACCAGCATCTGCACGAGCATCTGCCATTTTAAGTTCGTATTTAGCATCTTTTTCAATTTTTGCCGCTTCTAGTGTGCGCTTAGCAGCTACAACACGGTTTGAAGCATCACGCACTTCAGCAGGTAGTTTTGGGTCATCGATTTTAACATCAGTGATCTCATATCCGTACTGATTGTAGTTTTTGTTCAACTTGTCGATTAGATTCTTGGTCATTTCACCTTTACTGCTGTAAATGTCTTTTGTTTCCAAGGAATCACATTCGGAACAAGTCATTTGACGCAAATCAGACTTGATCAAGGATTCAGGATCGTCAAGGTCATAGCAAGCCTCTTGCATTTTATTCTTCATTACACGAACTGAAGCGTTAACTCTCATCCCAAGAATAACTTCATCTGCTGTTTTGACATCACAATCTTCTGTGATTTGGAAAATGTCAAACGACACATTGTCAGCCACACCCTGGATTGGAGCTGGAAGTTTAAAATAAATGCCTGGCTCAGAGATTTCACGGACAATTCGACCACCAAAAAAGTTTATTAACACACCTTGCTTTGGTTTTACAATCACGATCATTGAAGATAGAAGTGCAAGGACGACTAATGCAATAGCGCCAAACATCAAAATATTAGATAGTGAACCCATTTTATTTCCTTTATTTAATTAATTAAATTTGCATCCCAGTGTTATCACAAGGATTTTCTTTTGATTTAGGCAGATATTATATGTCGCCCCCCATCATGTCAATATTTTTTATAAACATAAAAAAAGGAGGCTTAAGCCTCCTAAAGTAATAGTTACTCTTATACAAAGAGCTTGGTTTTGAATAACTCAATCTCACGATTTGCTGACTCATCGCTATCAGAGCCATGTACGGAGTTTTCACTTTTAGTTTGAGCGTACTTAGCTCTCAACGTACCAGATTCTGCTTCTAGTGGGTTCGTAGCACCCATAAGACCACGGTATTTTAAAACAGCGTTTTCAGCTTCAATCACATACCCTACAACTTCGCCACTAGTCATGAATTCGATAAGCTCACCAAAGAAAGGTTTTTCCTTATGTTCCGCGTAGAACGTTTCCGCAGCATGTTTGGTCATAACACCACGCTTTAGTGCAACGAGCTTAAAGCCAGCATTTAAGATATCGGCTAGGATCGAAGAATCAAGATTTTCTTTTGTTGCATTTGGCTTAATCAAGCCGAAAGTTAAGGTACTTTTCATAGTTTTCACTTTTTATTACTTATTTAAATTACGTTTTGATGTTATATCTTTTGATCTAAAGGATCAATCCATAGAGTCGATATACGTAGGAATCAATGTTTAAGTGATTCATATTTAGGCAATCAAAGCGAATTCTGCACTTCTTGGTCTAAAATTTTACTTTGAATTTCGCCACCATCACCAAATAGAAGGTCATGTTGCTTATTCAATACACTTACGAAATCAAAGTTGCTTCCTTGTTCATAACCACAGATCTTTAGTCCATTCTCCTTAAGAACTCCAACAAGCGAAGGTGATACATTCTTTGGAACAATCGCAACAGAGAAATCGTTTAATCGAATAGGATTACTCATTTTTAACTCAAAGTAGGTATACGGAGCAACAATTAGACTATTTCTTAAATCATCGATTCTAGTTATAAGTTCATGCGGCAACTGGTCAACGAAAAAGCTTTCACGTAGTTCATCGTTAACTTCACACCGCGATTGAACAAGTGCTTCTGTAGCTACATTATTGTAAATTGATGACACATTTCCATTAGGATCTTTGAATTTGTAGTAAGCAGCTAATTCTTCGATTATCGCACTCAGTTCATCTTTAAGGCTCATGAAATACTCAGTTACTTCTTCTTCAGATTTTAACTGGTCTATGTGATTCTCGATTTCTTCTAGAGAGTGTAATCGCTCTTTTACTGATGCAGCAATCTTAACTATCGAAGTAGAAAACAAACTATCACATGTAATCAATTTTCTATTCATTTCTTTTGACAGGTTGTCTAGAGTCGCTAACTCTCTTTCTACTCCGTAGATCTCATCATGCGAAATATCTTCTTTGTCGTAATCTACATCATGCTCAGATGTTTTAAAGAAAAAGGCTTTTCCAAAGCCAGGCTCAATTGTTTTTGATACCCAGTCTTCAAAAGTTCCGCGTGGCACATGATTTTTGAAGTATTCCTCAAGATCGCTTATGTATTTCGACTCGTCAATTGAAGGTGTTCTTCTAAGGTGTTCTTTTAAATCATTCCTTGCATTGTCAAAATAGCTTACATAGAGCTTTGGAATCCCGTCATCAAAGTACATGCTGTTTTCTATGAATGCGTTTAACTTCCTAAGTTCAATCCTGTTTTTTCTTGAGTTGCCATCGCTTCCACCTATACTGCTTAGCATTTTCATTTTTAACTGCACGTCAGCCAGAAGGAGTTTTGATATTTCTTTATTAGCATCATCCTCAGGAAGATCTAAAACATTGTTATCAACAAGAGCTTCAATTGATTCATTAGATAAAAAAGGTATCTTTTTCTCCTTAGGGATCTCCTTAGGCTTACAGGGGTTGAGTATATTTTTCTCCTTCAAATAGAGTAATTTCACAGCAGGATTCTTAACCAACAAGTTTCTTGCTGAAATAGCTCCTTTTAATAACTCAGGATGTATAACTGTTTGGGTTTTATATTTCTCGCCAACATTAACCTGATTTGCTTGCAGGGCTGCGTCTAACCGATCATTTAATTGATCCCAGAATGAGTGATCCAATTCAAAAGATACATCTGGAAATACTGAGCTGTACACATCAATAGATGAAGCGTAATTATTGTTGAAATCAATTTTTTTAGGGTCAAGAAGTAGTACGCAAGAGCCATACTTAAAGAACTCTTGGTCTGAAGGGATGAAGCCAAGTGAAGGATTTGGAAGCCCTCCGATTAGGTTTGCGAACTCTAAATCACTTTCTGTTAAAGCGTGTGCTAATGCTATTCTTTTTTTCATTAATAATGACCATTATATTTATTTCTTCTAAAATTATAACATAATGGTCATTGGCAATTAAATAATTAAAGTTCTATAGATAGGCTGGTGCAATCTTCCTCAAGTTGACTTAATACCAAGGTAAAGCAGTCGTTATCGTTCACGTTGAATTCATGCCTTTTTAAGGCTGCGTATCCAAGTAAAATAGACTTTGCATCTCTTACTGTGTTTTTCTCAAGTGCAACATCTACAGCCGCTCTAACTATCATGTTAGGGTTATCTTCGAACTCTTTTACATCTAAAGCAGATATAACTTTTCTGGAGGTTATTTTATTCAAGCTTTCGCCACCAGGACATGCGAATTCTGAAGATATTAAGTGTGATTCATAATCTTCAAAAAGCACTCTAACCATGAAATCATTGTCATTAAGAATACTTACTCGAATATCATCATAATAAACAAAATCAGGGTGTTCTCCAGTTCTATAGTATTTAATAAGATCTTCAAACACAGAATTCCAGTCTGGTGCTTGCGATGATTCAGTAATTACATCAACAGGACATTCTATGAATTCAATTGGAAGTAAAGGAGCATCATCAATATCGCGGTTGATCATAAACAAGTGCTTATGACAAGTGATAGAGTCTTTAGCTATAAGTTTAAGGTATTCATTGGGTTTGCTGCGCTGTAGCTTGAATAAGCTACTTGCAATCATGGATTCAGCTAAATCTTTAAGATCTTTGGTTCCCATCAATACTGACTTGGTATTAATTAAGTTCAGATCTTTCTTGCATTTGCTCGAAGTGTGCTTTTCAATGGCGTGGTATTTTGAAAGCAGGCAATCGATGTCGATATCAACTGATGTGCTAACTCTAGCTTCATCTGATGAGTAGATAATCAGATTTAAAATCATAAAAAACATCCCTTTGCTTTCTTGAAAGGGATATTTATATCATAATATTAATCAGTTTCAAGAGTACTCGACTGAAATTTCATTAGTTTTTTCTCTTCTTACAAACTCAATACGTTTTTCAAGTGGGTAACTTTGCGAATATGGTGAAACAATTCCATCATGACCTAGCCAAGACCAAAGACGAGGATTTCCATATCTTGTTATTATTTCTGTTTTGTCATTACTATCTTGTAAATCGTAAACAAGCTCATTTTCCCCTTTGTTATGAAATATCCATAAATCAACGATAAATCTCTTATCTACTACAGCAAAGTAATGTTGATTTTCATCAGTTACGTTTGGATTCGAAACTATAGGGTTGTCGCCTCTGAAAAATCCGTAAACTTCGGCTTCACCTTTAAGCTTGTTTGCGACAAAACACGCACATTTAACACTGTCCGAGATATCATCCCCAGATGATAAGTATTTTGTCGCACTCACATTATCTGAACCTAGCACTGGTTCGCCACGCAAATTGCCAAAATAGATACCTATTGATTCTGGAGATTGAAACTGTTCTTTTAGGAATTTTTTATCCATTTTGTCATCTCCTAATCACACAAAAAATGTGACGAATATCTTTATTTAACTATAGCATGACAAATACAATATAAAAACTAAGTTGAATATTTTTATAATAATATTCTAGTGATCGGGATCGCATTTTTGCCACTTTATGGTAATTTTGATTTGATTTTATTTTCCATATGTTTTTATAGTTTTCGTTTTTTTATAAAAAAACTAAACCGTGAATTTTTTGTCTTTTGCACTCAAGCTGTTGATTTAACTCTACTAATAGAAACCAGGCTAAGTTTTGTTTTTATATTTATGTGATTATTAATTTAATTATAACTTTATTTATAAGAGTAAGCCAGATATGTTACATCAATGTTAACGGAAGGTTTCGGTTAAATTTTACTTGATTTTCTATGTTTTTAGTTATACATTGTTAAGAAATCAGGTAATGATTATTTATCAAACTAAATTGGTTTTTATTTACTATTAATTTATAGGTTCACAAATGAAGAAAGTATTACTTACATTGGCTGTCTCTGCCGCATTCTCATCACAAGCTTTTTCAGCAACAACCTTTGACGCTCGTTCAGTAGGTATGGGTGGAATCGGTGTTTCTACTTCAAACTACCTTATGGCACCATTCCACAACCCAGCCCTTGTAGCAAAATATGGCGATAGCGATGACGTGGGTATCTTGCTACCTTCTATCGGCGTCAATCTACAAGATAAGGGCGAAATGGTAGATGGTATTGATAGTGCTGTTGATGCCATTGACGCTTTAGAAGCGAACCGCACACAAGAGAACGCTTCAAATGTTGTTGATGCTCTTGCAGCGTTAAATCGTGATAGCGCTTATGTACAAGCTGGCGTTGGTATGGCAGTAGCAATTCCAAATAAATTTGTCTCTGTGAACTTGTTCACTCAAGGCTATGCAGACGCATTTGTTTACGCAGATGTCGCTGACAGTGATTTGAATGAATCGGATCTTCTTAACCCTTCTCACACATATGACTCTACAGCAACTGTCGCTGGTATCGCTGTTGTTGAATTTGGCGCAGCTCTAGCTAAAGAGTACAAACTAGAAAATAGTGTAATTTACTATGGTCTAACACCGAAAATCCAACAGGTGAAAACCATCAACTACGTTGCAGATATCAACAACTTTGAGTTTGATGATATGACAGATGATCAGTACCAGAATTCTGAAACAAGTTTTAACCTGGATGCTGGCGTTGCATATACAATGAATAACGGCTTGTCTCTTGGTCTTGTTGGTCGAAACTTAATTTCACAAAGTTATGATACCGTTGAGCTAGATGGTGTTAAAGCAAGCTATTCGATTAATCCTGTTTTCGTAGCAAGCGCAAGTTACAACTATAGCTGGTTCACAGTTGGTGCAGATATTGAGCTAAATGAAACAGAGCGATTCGAAGATATGTCTGGATTCATGAATTCAATTGATTCTTCATCAGATAACACTCAGCTAGCTGGAATTGGTATTGAACTAAATGCTTGGGACTGGGCGCAACTTCGTGCAGGCTACCAAACTGACATTGCCAACAATCTTGACGATCAATTCACAGCAGGCATCGGGCTTTCTCCATTTGGTACAGTTCGATTTGACCTAGCTGGCTCTTATGCTGGTGAAAATCAATTGGGTGTTTCACTACAAACATCTATGACATTCTAAAAGAAATCTCAATAAGTCTAATTTTTAATAGCCTTACATTGGTAAGGCTTTTTTTGTTCCATAAACTTAAACTAACTAAATACTAAGACTTTCAGACTTCCTCTGGTACAATAATATCATCTACAAATTTTAAGTATCTGATCATTTAGAATTCGGATATAGCGTATTCAGTAACGATTAAATGAGATAAATTTTATGAATGAATTTGTCAAACAACTGGATTTAAGCTCAGCGGAGAATATCTATATACCAGGAGATATTCACGGGGAGTTTAATTTTCTACAGTTAGCCCTCAATGAATTGGGGTTCTCTAATAAAGATCATTTACTACTAGTAGGTGATAATATTGACCGTGGCTCACAGAACTTGGAAATGATTACTTATTTACTAAGCATTGAAAATGGTCACTCCGTTGAAGGTAATCACGAAAGAATGGCTATCAACGCCTTTGTAAACAACGATAGAGCAAGTTATCATGCATGGTATCAAAGCGGTGGCGATTGGATTGATAAATATCCTGACTGCATGACCAAGTACATGCTTTCTAAGCTCAATGGTCAATTACCATATTGTATTGAATTTGAGTTCTTAGGTAAAAAGATTGCAGTTTCTCACGCTTCAATTCCTGATTACGACTACTTAGAACTTAATAAACAGGGTGCATCCAAGAGAAATATTGACTTGTTAACAAGCCATCACGAAGAGTTTGTTGAATATGGTGTTTTAAAGAACGAACATCATAACGTTCCTGTAAAGGGCTTGGATCTTGCAATTCATGGTCATACTGGGGTTTCTAAACCTGTAATGGTTCATAATCGAATTTACCTGGATACAGGCTTGAGCAAAGACGCTGGTATTGGCGAAGGTTCGAAGAACTTCCTCAGTATTTTATGTTTCAACAAAACCAAGGGTGTATCACTCGTACACTTCAAAAGAAACCTTTTTATGAAAGAGATTGAGTGGCTGGAAGATGTTGATAATGAAAAGACATACGAACAACTACATAATCTAGGTTTTAAGGTAGATCCAAAATGAATATTGACGATATAGTTATTATTGATGAATACGAAACTTTGATTGATAAGTCATTTTCAAAGCAAGATGATGGAAAATCTGTTTTTTTGGATAATAAAGCCTCTAAAGAAATCATGATTCAGAAAAAGTCAGAAATAAAACAAAAGAAGAGTAAAAAATAAGTGGAGCCATGCTCCACTTATTGTTAGAAAGATAACGCCTCTTTCAATTTATCACCAATCCCTTTATTTTCTTCTTCCTGAACTCTTCTTTTATACTCTTGGGTAATAACGTGAGTTATATATGGTTCAGTTTGTTCTTTAACCGCAGTACCGAAGTAATCCCAACCTGTATTCGTAGCTTTCAAAGGTAAGCCCATTTTTTCAGCGTAAGGGACTACCAGCTTTCTGAATAATAACTCAGGGTCTCGAAGCATATTATCTGTTATTTTGAATCCCATTTGATTCTCAATAACTGAGTAGTCTTTTTTATAGTTACAAATCGCCATTTCGTTAGCCAATGCCTGTAATGCATCGTACTCATCGTCATGCCTTTCAAATGTTCGCTTAGAGAATGCGTATAACTCAAAATCCTTCGCTATTTCCGCCTGCTTTTTAAGCATAAAATCGATAGACTTTAGCTTAAACTCAATGTTTTTCTCAAGTGCTTTAATTTTTATTTTGTTAACAAAACCCCCATTCTCTTTTTGAAGATTGAGTATATGGATTTTGTCCTGCTCTGTTTCTTCAGCAGCCTTATATATCGCATCACGATTTTTATGGAGTTCAGTAACCATTATTGCATAAGATTTATATCTTGTATGAGCATTTGATAATGCTTCAGCCCTCTTAAATACATCATCAGTAAACTTTTCCTTGTTACCAATAACCATGTCACCATTTAACTCTTTGTTGACTTTATTTAGGCTTTTAATCAAGGAGCTTACCAATTTCTTTGGACTCATTCTTTTCGCTTGTTCTGCCAATAATATTTCGCTGCTTACATCCATAAAATCCGTAAAATCGTCTTTAGTAATTATGTCTTTTATGTACTTATCAAAAATGTCAGGGTGTTTTGCTTCTCTATACATTTGAGCTACAACTGCTAAAGTTGTAATAGCAGGAGCATCGAGTTTTTTAACGGCTTCAATTACCTTATTTTTTCCAAGTCTTGAAAAAATACCTGATATATTATTATCCATTTGGTTATTAAACACCCTGTTAATTTCTATATCTTTTTCACTTAGGTATTTTTTAACCATTTTCCAAGAACCAGAACTTGTCATGTTGAAATACTTATCCTTACCCTCTTTCATATGTAAGTATTTTCCAACTGACACCACCAGCAATGAACCAACAGTTAAAAATGCAGCAGGAGCAAAATAAGTACTGCTTTGCAATGCGTTAACAGCATTATTAAAGTTTGTCATTACAGCATCAGGATTTCTTATATAAGTGAAAAACTCAGTAAGAATATTTCCGTAGTTAATTGGAGCGCTTATGTAATCTGCATCTTTCACTGATGTGGCAGACTGAGCTATATTTGCAACCACATTCATCCCTACAGCGATGTTTATGCTATTTCGGATAAACATGTCTTGTCTTTGATATGCCCTATCTCTTATTACTTGATCGCTATGAATTTTTCCGTCCCGATCAATTTTGACATCAGCACTATTGTCTATTTGTTTCTTAATGTGCTCACCGAAGTGTTCCCTTGTCGCAATCGATAGGTAATCAAGCATTCCATGTTCCATAGAGATATTTTCATCTGGCAGGATCTTTTTAACTGCTCGCTCATAGAAAAATTTAGGGTCTGCATATTGAGAAGCGCGAATCTTATGCTTACTATCGTTTGCTCCTACAAGATCTTTATAATTCTCTGTGGACAAAGTAATTATATCGTGCCTAACCAACCATGCTTGATGTTGCAATTGAGAATACTCTTCACCATTATACTTTACTTTGTCTGTTATAGACTCAAAGTATTCCAGTTCAGAAACAATGTCATCAAGCTCAGACTTGTCTGCTTCACCTTTGAGCACTCTCCCTTGCATCTCATAAGCCATAGCCACTAGATTAGCAAAAGAATGATATACAATGTGCTTATTGTGAAGCTCTGAGAGTCTGTCGAATATTTCATTATACGCTTTAGTGTTTGAAGTGATTTTATCCTTTGTAGGATCACTCTCTAATTGCTTATTAAGAATTTCAACATACATGTCAATTACTGACCTGAATGAATACCCTCGTTCCAAGCACTCTTCTATCACTTCTGGCTTGATAGCCTGCATGATAGCTTCAAAATCCTCGTATCCCTCACCAGTAATCCTTTGTAGGGTTTCACGCATGAATTTTTGCTCTTTATTTGGGGTTCCTGTAATAGCGCCAGAAAACTCAGATACAAATCTGAGAGAGAGCAACTCGTGCGCCTCTAGATCCTTAAAAACACTCTTGATTCTCTTACCAAGTCTAGGGATTTTTCTGAGCGATATTGATAGCCCGTTAGAGCCACCTAGAAGGTCATCAACGGATTTTTTGTATGCCTCTGCCTCGCCCTCTTGAAAGCTTCTTTGAAAATGTTCCCAAGATTTATTCTTATAGTGAACTAATGGTCTATTTTCGTCGTCAATGTGTTTTATTGACATACCAATTGCCATCGTGAGACTTGCAGCCGATGCCAAAATCCCTGCAACTGCAAGAGGATTACTTGTTAATGAGATAAAATTCCCCATTTTATAGCTTAAATAATCCATAAAAGTGGGATCTATCGGGCAATATCCGATATGTTCACCGAAGTAGATAGGATCTTCATTTTTAGTTGAGTTTGCAACGCTAACAATGCCTTTCCCCGCTTCTTGAATTAATGATGGAATATTCCAATCTGCAAAAAATGGCTTAAGATCAGCATAGCCTGGATTAGCATTTATGTATGATTTAAGGTTAGACGCGAGTATTAGCATACCAAATGGTAATACCTTCCAACTCCCATCAACAATTTTTTCTCTTACTGTTTTTTTCTCGTCTATAGATATGCTGTATTTGTTATTGTTCATTGTTTTTCCTAACTACATATTTAGCGCAAAGTCTTTTTTTACTTTCAATTTTGGCGTGTGCTCATTCATGATTGTGCTGAATCTATTTATGGTATCTGAGTACTCATTGTACTTTTCAGGCCAATGACTAACTGCAAACACTTCCGCAAATGCTTCTGAAGACCCACTAAGAGATTCAGTAAACGAGTATTTGGTTGTCCTATACCAATCATCAGAGAACGATTCAGGTAATCCAAACTTATTCTCATATCTATGACCAAGCTCATGAACCAGTAAATATCTCATATGACCATATAATTCATTATCAGAAAGTGATGTGTGTTTAATTAAAACCTCATCATTTTCTGAATCGTATTTAGCTAGAGAGCGAATATCCTTAGCACCAACAAAAGAAATTTTCACACTTCCTTCCATAGCTCTGGCATGGAATCCGTCTAGTGAATTTATTGTTTGAACCAAATCTTTGCACTTCGCAAGAAATGCCTTTTCAGAAAGCGGGCTTTTGTTCGAAAACTCAATATTTCTGTATTTAAAAACATTATTTTTTTCGTTTTTAATGAAGCTGTCCACTATGCTCTCTATTTCTATTTCGTCCCAATACGTAAGCACGGCTTTGATATTGCTACCATGAAGACCATATTGTTGAAACATATCAACTTCACTTTTAATACTTTTTAATTTTGACAAGTTTTCTTTTTGCCCCTTTGGACATCTACCAGTTAAAGGAAAATGCTCTATCCACTCTTTCATTTCATGGATTCTAGATTCATTATAATCAAGAAGGCTCTTACCTTTTTCTTTTAACTCTTCTTTATTCATTTTTTCAGCCAGACTTTTTATTTGTTAAATTATATCACACTTTTTCAGCTAGCTAGAAAGAGTAATTTATAGATAGCATATTAGCATCGCCAATTTTACTCATGCCGATCTTGAATCCAAGCTCATCACCAATGACGGTTCCTACCGCGCAACCAACCAAGTTCATCACCATGTCATTTGTATCAAATCCACCGTAATCAACTTCGTCGTACAGTTCTTTTGCCACACCTACTGCTGCGCAAGTATAAAATCCAGAATCCTTATCTTCAAAGAAAGACTGCGAAGCAAATCCTATCGCGGTAGACGCACCAAAATGTAATATTTTGTCATCATCGACATTTGCTGATAGGGCATTTGATGCGAATACAAGTGATAGTGACAATGTGAGTGTCTTTAATATTTTCATTTTTAATCCTTTATTGAGTATTTAGGCTTGATTTTTGACTTTTTTCTGTCAGTATCTTTTTTAATTAACAAACAAAATCATTTTTTTATTCAATCATTATAATATCTATGAGAGCTACAGATCTATGAATAATATTGATATTGATGCAGTAAAATCAAACCTATCTATCTATGCAAGAGATATGCTTTCAGACCGTAGAAACTTCATGGTTTTTCTACTGCTCTCTTCTGCTGATGAACAGTGTATATTATCCGAGCATCCTCTAACCCCTGACAACTTCCTATCTATAATTGATAATTATGTCAGCGTCTACGCCTATGTATCGGATTCTCTCAACAACAGCCCTGGTTCTTCTATTACACCTAGTCCAGAACTACTAAATATCGTCAAACAATATGTCGGAGATGTACCATTCTCGGTCAGAAAGAACATTTCAATCCAATTAAAGGTAGAGAAAACCGTTTCATTTAGTTAACGGCAAAGGAAACCCATCGATGATTGTCTGCGTAAGCAGACTTCATATTACAATTTCTGATGCTTTTCATGTTTGCAGTTACAGGTTCGTGATAGTACACTTAACACTGTGTATCCATACAGTATTTTATCATGAACATCATCCCATTCAAAGCTTCTGCTGGAATCACTGGGTTTGAATCCCCAGCCAATGATTACCATACTTCGTCACTCAGCTTAGATGACCTTCTAATTCATAACCCTAACTCAACCTGGATAGGCTGTGCTAACGGCGATTCTATGGAGGGTGTGGGGATCTACAATAATGATCTTCTAATCGTGGATAGAAGCAAAGTTGCAACTCATCATTCCGTTATAGTTGCGACACTGAATGGCGAATTTGTTTGTAAAATATGGGATGAAAAGCGACATCTACTGCTTTCTGCTAACGATAAATACCAAGCTGTCCCTGTCACCGAATACGACTCTTTTTCTTTCGAAGGGGTTGTTATACATTCAATCCGCACTCACTCTCAATCAGCATTGGAGCTGTTTAAATGACCTATGCTTTGGTTGATGCAAATTCATTTTACGCGAGTTGTGAATCTGTTTTTAGACCTGATTGGAGAGGGAAACCCATCATTGTGTTGAGTAACAATGATGGTTGTATTGTTGCGGCTAACAGGCAGGCAATCGAGTTAGGAATAAAGAAATTTGAACCCTACTTCAGAGTTAAAGATATGTGTGAGCTTAAAGGCATCATAGCTCTTTCATCCAACTACGAGCTTTACTCCGACCTCTCAATGAAAATGATGGGGGTAATTGGTAGGTTTGCGCCTGAGCAATATATATACAGTATTGATGAGTCCTTTGTATCATTCAAAAGGACTTATCCCGCAATTCCATGCTTGCTAACTCATTGCATGAACTTGAGAAGGGCTGTTTGGAAAGAGTGTAGACTACCTGTAGCTGTAGGGGTTTCTAAGACGCTTACACTAGCTAAGATTGCGAACCATGCTGCTAAGAAGTTGGGGTATAGAGGGGTTTGTGTACTTGAAGAAAATAAGGAAATTGAAGCTGTTTTAAAGCAGCTTCCCGTTTCTTCTGTATGGGGCATAGGAAGTCAGCTATCATTCAGAATGAAGTTAATGGGAATTAATACTGCTTGGGATTTGGCAAGCGCCCCAATTGACAAAATTAAGAGAAACTTCAGTGTGGATGTTGAACGAACGGTTAGAGAACTTAATGGTCAGGAGTGCTTATATTGGGACTCAGTTCGTCCAGCTAAAAGGCAGATTTTCTCAACTAGAAGTATGGGAGAGAGGATTACAGACCAGATTAGCCTCGAACAAGCGTTGACTAAACACGCTTGCATAGCTGCAAAAAAAGCCAGAGAACAAGGTTCTTTGTGCAAGACAATCATGTTTTTTGCTGGCAATTCACCACATGATGAATCACACCGAAGCTTTAGATTTTTACATGAGTTCACGTTTCCGACTTCTGATTCCCTTCATCTTTCACAGGTAGCTACACGCGCAGCAGAGGCATTATTTCAAGAGGGTATTCGCTATTACAAGATCGGTGCTGGCTTGATTAGCCTTATCGATGGGAATCACTATCAAAATGACCTTTTCAACGAAAAACCAGTTAATGACGAATTGATGCATGTACTTGATTCTATAAACCACAAATATGGATCTGACACCCTTTTCGTTGGGTCTCAAGGTATCAACCCAAAGTGGGGAATGAGAAGGGATATGCTAACACCTCGATATACAACACAGTGGAGCGATATCCCAAGAATAAAATGCTCATAACTTAGTCAGGAATGGTATAATTGAAAAAAATCATAATAAATAGGTTATGCAATGAGCATACAAAATGAAGAAATGACTAAATGGCTTATCTTGTCAAAAATTGAAGAGGACAAAAATACATTAGGTGTATTGGATGGAATATCCAAACATCCGAACATGCTTTCTTCAGCAGAAGATAAAACCATTTTTTTCCATGAATTCAGAAAATATTTTCAGGTTGAAAAAGACGATTATGATCTTGTCGATGAGCTGCATAAAAAAATCTCTGACTTTCATTTTTCAGAACAAGGTGATTCTCTTTTCGTAGGCATCAAATTCGAAAATTCCATCATATCAATTGGAATGAACGGCTCATTTTCCATAGTAAAACAAACAGGTAATGGGTTTGAGTTTACTAAGCATAGCTATGATAGATACAAAGGATTCATATCTAAGGTGCTCTCAGACATGCATAAAGATATGATTGATTTGTCTCCAAAACTAAAGGTTAACCAAGCAATACGTGCGGCAACTAATGCTGAAAACCTTAGAAGAGAGTTGCGAATAAAAAATGTTCCTCCTATGCCTGAAGACTTTTGGGAAGCAATACAGAGATTAGCGGATTATTCAGAAAACTGTCAGGAGTTCCAAATCCTATTGAGACCAAATATGGATGATATTAGTGATCGTTGTTTAACTCGCTTAGGTAGAGCTTCAGAAATTTTAGAGCGTGACCCTGACTTACTTAGTGATGATGATTATGAATTCACCGTATATCGCTGCCTTCCAGCAGGAAAAGAAATCGAAGCTGGTGATTGGGTTACAACCGATATCGAGTATGCAAAAGCTCATATATCAAACGTAAAGGGCGAGTGGGAAATCATTGAAAGGTCAATTGCAGGAAATGAATTGATAGTTGGAGCAGATCCTCTTGAAATGTATTACGCACCAAGAAGCATTTGGGGTGACTTACGGTCAATTCAAGATGTGTGGAAGTCTGTTACATATCGAAAGCCGATGAAATATGAATCTATGGAACGAATTGTAAATCGCGCTTTAAAGGAGCAAGGACTTACCTCTAAAGATGTTAGCGCTGAATATGCAATCTAAAGAAAAAAGACTGAATCTAAGGCTAAGATTCAGTCTTTTTGATTTCATGAGATTTAAATTCTACACTCAGAAATAAAACTCTTTTCTGGATTGATATCTTTTGTTTCAACACCGAAGAAATCAATTAAGCTATGGAAGAAGTTATCGTGAGAGTAGCTATTTGATGCAGCTTTTTCTCTCAAGCAAGCTTCATCAATACCTTTAGCCTCTGCATACCCCTCTCCCATCCATAGTAGTAAAGGAACTTTCGTTTGCTCTTCTGGAGCAAGTACGTATGGGGTTCCGTGTAGGTATAGACCATTCTCTCCAAGTGACTCACCATGATCGGACAGGTAAAGCATAGCTACATTGTACTTATCTTGATAAGACTTAAGCTTGTTAATAACTTGGCTTAAGAAGTAGTCTGTATAAGCAATAGTGTTGTCATATACATTCACGATTTCTTCATCGGTGCAGTTCTCAATATCACTTCGATCACAAGAAGGAGTAAATTGGGTCATGCTTGATGGGTAACGCTTGTAATAAGTTGGACCATGACTGCCAATTGTATGAAATGCAATCATTTTATTTCCTTCTGAAGATAAAACTTTATCGTCAAAACCCTTAAGCATTACTTCATCATAACAGGTAAGCCCATCACAAAGTTGCTTATCAGATGATGGGTCGATTTGAATTAGCTCTAATCGTTTCGCTACAGCTTTATCACCACCATCATTTTCATACCATGAGATAGAGACATCGGCTTTAGAAATAATATCCAATGCGTTACTTTGATTGTTAGCAACATCTTTCTTATACCCGTCTCTATCCATATTAGAGAACATACATGGAAGAGAGTGCGCTGTTGCAGTTCCACAACTACTTACGTCCTGAAACGAGATAATGCCTTCACCTTTTGTATACTTGTTGGTATCTCGCTCATAGCCATTGTATGCAAAATTCTGTGAACGTGCTGTTTCACCTACCACTAAAACAAACAAAGTCGGCTTCCCATTAGATGCTGAGATCATTTTAGCATCCTCACCTAATTCTTTGAATGGTAGTTGCTCTTTAGGGAAAACGGTATTCTTAATGTATCGAGTAGAATAATAGATGTGAGTAGGAACAATCATCTTGTTTAGATACTTATTATTTCTACCTACAGACGCGTAATCCTTGTAAAACAGAGCCGCTAGAGCGGCAATACCAACTACAGCTACTACTAGCCCTACTGCTCGGTGAATCATACGTGTTTTTAGAGGCTTGTCAGTATCGATTTTAACCAATGCGATAAGGATTGAAGGCACAATACCTGTGAAGAACACGTACATTACAGAACGCATGTTTACATATGAAGCTGCTTCACTTGAATGTGTTTCGAAGATATTTTCAATCATTCCATAATCGAAAATTACCTGGTAAGTGTTTGTTGCATAACAAGCGGCTGCTGATGAAATAGTAAACAGGATAAAAACTGGTCTGAATACAAACTTAAATCCAAATGCTGAAAAAATGATAAAAAATGCAAATGACAGCAATAATGGTGAAGTGTATGAGAACAGATGACTTTCTGAACCTTTCGTTAACTCAATAAGTTTTGAAGTAACAGGAGTATTCAGAACAAAGCCAAAGTACAATGACATAATTGCAAGAAATGCTGTCATTGAGATCTTATATTTTTCCCTTAGCGATGAAATGCTAAAGGAAGCAGGTGGATTAACTGCTTCTGTAGTCAACTTTACTTCCTCTTTTTAATTTTTTTAATAAATAAATATTACGCGAATAGAACGGCAGACCAAGTTAGAGCGACAAGAACTAAAGCGAAAAACACCGCAGCGGAACCAATATCTTTTGCACGTCCACTTAACTCATGAATTTCAGAACCAACACGGTCTACTACTGCTTCGATTGCAGAATTGAGCAGTTCTACAATAATTAGGAATACAACAGAACCCACCAGCATGAATTGCTCCATTACTGTGAAGTCACCAAAGGCTGCGACCAATACAGAAACAGCTAGAGCAAAGAACTCTTGTCTAATAGCCGCTTCATGAGTGAATGCTGCCTTAATGCCTTTAAATGAATAACCTGTTGCTTTATATAATCGAAAAACGCCAGTATGCCCTGGTTTCATTGTATTACCCTTCCTTTAAAGAATTATTACATAATACTGATTTCCAATTATTTATCAATACCTTGAATAAATTATTTTGTATGGTATTTTTTAATCAATAAAACCCGTCATATAGACGGGTTTTTAATCGTTAAAAATGATTAGATTTGTTTAATGTGCGTAAGCAAGACCTGTGATTTCTTCCGCTTTTTTCACATAATCTATTCTTGATAGGTTATTTCTTAAAATATCAAAAAGATCTTCTTTTATTACATTGTTTATCATTGACTTTATTAAGTCATAAATATTTTTTTCATTGTGAAAAATAGACCCTTCACAATGACCTAAAACACTTTTCAACTCACTGCCGATCATTCCAGAGCAATATACTAGACATTCCTGACATTTTGTTGACGCCAATTTTTCGACCATGCTATTGATTTCCCAGACATTTTCCTGATAACTTCTCGACCTAGATAGCTTATCAAAAACATCTAGCTCAGTTGACAAAACAGACATGGTAAACTGCCGCATATGCGATAGCACCACCTCTTCAGATATTTTATTAACCAATAAAATGTCATTTAACTTCAAATTGCGACTTGAATCAGCCCACAGAAGCTGATCAATCTCTTTTTGATTTAGATAGTTAGAAGAGTTTTTTTGTATCACAGACATCAATTCTTCTTTTGATTTGTAGTTAAAAATTTTTTGAACGATATTCATGACTTAACTCTTTTTTTTCTTTTTATTAAACCAAGTTGTATATTGAGATTTTTATTCTCTATTCGATTACCATTAATAAAGGTGCTGATATATAGAGGGTCTTCTCTCTTTAGGTGCTTGAACGCATCCTGGCAAGCAAAAGTGATTTCTATTGGGGGGGAATATCTACAAGCAAGTGAACTATAAAACGATAACTGGCTTGAAGCCTTGTGAAGCTCTGTATAGAATCCTTCATCAGCTCTAGTGTTGATAAAGTATAGGTAATTATCACCAATTCTAATGTCAAACTCCACACTTAGTGTTTTGTCATTTAAGTCTGCTATCGATTTTTCTAATTTTTCAATTTCTTCTTTAATCTCTTGAATCGATACAATTTCCATCTCATCGTTCAGATACGCGATATCCTCATCTGTTACCCCGCGAGATTTCATTAACTCGATTTCCGACTTCTTGTTATTAATTGATCTTCTAATTCCTTCGGTAGCATTGAAGTCAAATCTCAAAGTCTGTCTATCAACAAATTCGACTGAATGTTCATCAATAAATTTTTTATAGTATTCATTCAAATTTTCTCGATCATACTCATCTGCACCATCAATTCGCATTAGTCCAGAAACAGAACTTCTCAAGCAGTCTCTAAATTTTTTTGTATTTCCTTCAAATCCACTAACAAACTCAATGATGCCAAGGTTTAAATGCAGTCTTCTGCTACCATTCTTCTTAGCAATTGAAACATAGTATCGGACGCCTTCAATTAAATCGCTTCTATCCCATCCATAGACACGGTTAAAGATAACTGGAAACTTTGATTTTATGGTTAAAATACTGCCTTTTCTAGAGATTACAGTATCGCCCCCGTCCGTCTTTATTTCTTCGTTTGCTTCTTTGATTTGCTGATCAATATCACTGCCTCTAAAATTACAGTTCTTATCGATTTTTATGGTTATTTTATTGGATTTAACTTCATATCTTCTATACTTAGAAATTTCATCAATATTCATTCTTCTTTCTCTTTATTTTCTTTTGATTGTTAAATATTATATGCATTTAACGAATGCAAATAAAGAATAAAGTCCATGAATTATAAGAACACGGTTACGATTTTAAACAATTTTTCCCATAACACTACAATTGAATATTTACTAACAAATTTGTCTTCAAGTCATTTTGAGCCAGATGATTACAGCCACCTTAAAAGCTTGAAAAATCTTAATGTTGGTCAAGCGATACTAACTCTGTTGGAAAAGGGGTGTGAAGATGGAGACCCATACTGTATTGATGTTACTGTTTCTAACTATCTAGAGAAGAAACTAACAAGAGAAGCTTTACCGTTAGTGCGCAAACACCGAAACACTAAAGATATTGATGTTGCTATTGCTTGCGCTAAGGTTGAGTCTTCACTTGGGTATTTAGGTGACTCAATTAAGATATTGCTAGACCATAATATCAATTCATTTAAAGCATGTAGTCATCTTTATACCTTCACCATCATCAACTTTGCTTCAGCATTTTGCCAAAAATCAGATGAAAACGCGTCAACATTAGAAATCGACTTGGATCCTACTACACTAACTCTTGTAGAGTGCGCTGAAAAAGATATTGATGCCGAGTTTATACATCAGGTGACTAAGTTCATGGTGTTTTCAACCTGGTTCTACAATAACGCTCAGAGGATAATCAATAGTTCTGAAGATTTAGGTATTGATGTTTCTACATTAACTATTGATGGTGAAGACTTCTTAGGTTCATTAGCAACTGTCACAAAACTTGTTGGTGAATTACCTAAGTTATGTTTTGAAGGGACACTAAAAGAACAAAAAGAAAAAATATTTGAAAAAAACAAACTTCTTGATTGCAAGCGTATCTCATTGATTAATCTATGGAATTTTCTATACTCGACAGATGAAAGTAAAAGTTTTCATTAAAAAGTTTAGTTTTTTTTCGATTTATGGGTTGACGAAGATTAAGTTTAGTTTTATATTTTAATCATCGAAGCACGGGAACAGATTCCGATGCGTTTTTAAATAAGTTTTTGAGGAAATGAAAATGTTACATTCATACTTACATCTAAGTTATCTATCGCTTTATAACTAGGTTGTGTTGCACCTGTCAGGTTCAGCACACGCTCCCTGGCAGAAGTATGAGTTTTCATTTCTGTAAATCTATAGACTGAATCTATAAGTTCAATCTATATCGGGGAGACTATAAGTAGTCTCCCCTTTTCGTTTTGGTTTGTTTTAAATTTAATTTTATACGGTTTAATTATGTCTTACTTATCGCATTTACATTATTCACTAAGTTATTCACTGCTATCTACGTAGCATTGTGACCAGATACGTATACCTGGAAGCAATGTAACTAGAAGCTTCCAGACCTATCGTATCTATGATCTGCGATATGTCTATAAGGGGGCTTCTACGGAAGCCCCCTTAGTGTTTTTAAAGTCAATTAAAAACTAGTTGATTTTCAAAACATGCTCTTGTGGCGTAATTGGTAGGCGCGGAAGGTTGAGAGCCTTCTAGTGGAAACACTGTCCCAGTTCAAATCTGGGCAAGAGCACCAAGTAAATCTGGAGAGTTGGCAGAGCGGTTGATTGCAGCAGTCTTGAAAACTGTAGGTCATTAATAGTGATCCGAGAGTTCGAACCTCTCACTCTCCGCCAAATTTGCTCATATGGCGTAATTGGTAGGCGCGGGGGATTTAAAATCCCTTGATTGAAAAATCGTTCGAGTTCGAGTCTCGATATGAGCACCATTTTAAATAGGAATGTTTTTTATATTCTTTAATATATTGGATGTGTAGTCACGTATGGATCGTGAGTGGGCTGTAACCCCACTGTGTGCGAAAGCCACCAGCAAGGTTCGATTCCTTGTACATCCACCAGAATATTGGTGATAGTGGTTGAGAGCGCAATTCCCTCTATCACCCAAAATTTGGAGAGTTGGCAGAGCGGCTGAATGCACTCCCCTGCTAAGGGAGACTGTACTAATAGTGCAGCGAGGGTTCGACCCCCTCACTCTCCGCCAAATTTGCATCTATGGCGTAATAGGTAGGCGCGGCAGGCTCAGAACCTGCTAGTGGAAACACTGTACCAGTTCGAGTCTGGTTAGATGCACCAAAACAAATTGGTTGAGTAGCGAAGTGGCTAAACGCCTCTGACTGTAAATCAGATCTCCCATTGGAGTTCGAAGGTTCGAATCCTTCCTCAACCACCATGCTGACATGGCGTAATTGGTAGGCGCGAGAGATTCAAAATCTCTTACCGTAAGGTGTCTGGGTTCGACCCCCAGTGTCAGCACCAAATTCTAAAGAGCATTCAAGAGTGTTCTTCAGAATATAATAGAGGATTGGCTGAGCGGCGAAAGCAACAGTCTTGAAAACTGTAGGATGTTAACAGCGTCCCAAGGGTTCGAGTCCCTTATCCTCTGCCAAATTATGGTGACGGTAGTTCAGTGGTTAGAATTTCTGGCTGTGAACCAGAAGGTCGCGAGTTCAAGTCTCGTCCGTCACCCCATATCTGCTTCTATGGCGTAATAGGTAGGCGCGGTAGGTTGAGAGCCTGCTGGTGGAAACACCGTACCAGTTCGACTCTGGTTAGAAGCACCAAATTTCGGGTGTGTAGTCACGTATGGATCGTGAGTGGGCTGTAACCCCACTGTGCGCGAAAGCCACCAGCAAGGTTCGATTCCTTGTACACCCACCAGAATACTGGTGATAGTAACTCAGTTGGTTAGAGTCCCTGATTGTGATTCAGGAAGTCGAGGGTTCGATTCCCTTCTATCACCCCATTTACACTGGAGAGATGGCAGAGCGGCTGAATGCACTAGCTTGGAAAGCTAGCAGGCGCAGAGAATGCGCCTCGCGGGTTCGAACCCCGCTCTCTCCGCCAAACTTGCATCTATGGCGTAATAGGTAGGCGCGGTAGGTTTAGATCCTACTGGTGGAAACACCGTACCAGTTCGACTCTGGTTAGATGCACCAAAACAAATTGGTTGAGTAGCGAAGTGGCTAAACGCCTCTGACTGTAAATCAGATCTCCCATTGGAGTTCGAAGGTTCGAATCCTTCCTCAACCACCATGCTGACATGGCGTAATTGGTAGGCGCGAGAGATTCAAAATCTCTTACCGTAAGGTGTCTGGGTTCGACCCCCAGTGTCAGCACCAAATTCTAAAGAGCATTCAAGAGTGTTCTTCAGAATATAATAGAGGATTGGCTGAGCGGCGAAAGCAACAGTCTTGAAAACTGTAGGATGTTAACAGCGTCCCAAGGGTTCGAGTCCCTTATCCTCTACCAAATTAAATAGTTGGATAAATCATAAATCCCGCTAATTAAGGGTAGGTAGCGCGTAAGTGGAAGCGCCCTGGACTCTTGATTTAAATCGCAACGAACGCAATATTCGCTGTTATGACTAAGGTACAAGCTACCTTGTTAAATGCTTAAGCAATATATTTCTCGCACCGTTGATGTCACGGTCAACGGTGAAGCCATCGCCTTTAATAATTTTTGATGAACCTAGTTTTTTATCAATTATTCCATCCCAAGACCGAGTCTTTGATGTATGTGATTCGTTACAATCTACCACTTGTTTACCGTACTTTTTTGCATACCATTTCAAGCGCAACTTAAAACCGTAATGGTTTAAATCAAGCATCTGACGGCAAGTATTACGGCGGATTGTTCGGATCTTTTTATCCTTTCGCGTAACCATCCTCCTTGTCTCGAATGACGGCAAAAAGATGACATCATAGTTAGATACAAGCTCATGAGCCAAGCGGTTGTGCAAGTCCAAGATAAGATCATCTTTCTTGCACTTTAAACGGTTAATCTCGCGGTCAAAGTAGATAATGCGATCTCTAGCCCACTGCGGCATGTCTGTGAACTTAACGCCTTTCTGGGTGTTCAAGACTTTCTGCTTTTGACCAATTAACTTGTCTACTCGCTTCATTAGCGGGAATAGCTTTTCTTTGGCAAAGTTATCGCCAACAACCAGCGCATCATCTTTACTAAAGCAAGTTGCAAACGTTCGGACACCCTGATCGACACCAACACACTTAACTTCTCCTTGGATCTCGGTTTGAAGCTCAATATGTTGCTGCACTTGAATGAACCAACGCCCTTTATCACAAGTGATAATGCAACTTTTCCCAATTGCTTCACTTGGTACACTTTCGGTTAAATGAATCTTTCCTAGAGCTTTAACGCAAGGATTTAAGCCTTTAGGTAAACGGTCGATACTGAAAGAATGTTTTGAACCTTTACGACTCTTAAAACTGATCTCGCTAAAGCCAGACTTAGCGCCTTTCAGTTTCTTGTTTTTGCTGCATACCGATTTAAATGTTGTGGCAGCAGCAAGTGTACCGTTATCTGACACCAAGGAGTTGTAAGCTCTACCAGACTCTTTTTGCTCTTGTTCAACTTGCGCCTTGATTGCAGGGCGCATATTGATGAATTTGCCGTTCTCGTCCTTATAATCATCGTTTCGGAATCGCTCAACTGCCAGGTTGTACGAGCGGCGGTATAGCGCTAAAGCATCAAAGTAAGCCGATTCATTCTCTGGATAGAATCTAATCTTTTTCGATGCTATTACTTTTGCGCCTTTCAGTAGATCGCTTTCCGTAGTGGCTATTGCAGAACGAGGTAATAAAACCGATAAGTTCTGCGGTGTCGAATGATTCAGTGGTGTTATTCGAGTCATCCAAGATCTCGATTCGTCCACCTGATAGTTCAACAAGCCATTTGATAAGCTCGAAACCAGATCTTGCGAGTCGGTCTTTTGTGGCAACCACAATGTGGACTGAATGTCCGAGCATTGCTGATTCCAAAATGGTTTGCAGTCCTTTTCGTTTAAAGTTGAAAGCACTGGCAACGTCACTGATAAATTCTGCGTCAGGATACCTTTCGAGCAGGATACGCTTTTGCGTGTCAATACTAGACTTTTGTTTGCTTGAGCTAACTCTCGCATAGCATATCCTCCGTTGTTGGGTAATAAAAATGCGGTAGTGACCGCCATCGGTTTGCTTAACTTTGTCGTAAAAGTCGCTTTCTATTCTTCGCCTGATTGTCTGTGTCGTAACACCTTCAATCTTTGCGAGTTTTGTTGTGGATACCCACATAAAAAAACACCTCGGCTAAGTGAGGTGAAAATCGCATCGCAACAAACTCAACATCGTCAATAGGGCAATGTTGCGTTTGTTTTATATTTAATCAACTGTAAATCCAGTGTCTCAGACCTTGGAGGTTCGATCCCTCTCCTACCCACCATTTTTAAAATGCTGACATGATGGAATAAGCATCCATAATAGGTTGAGAGCCGATATCTTACTTCATTCGGGTTCTAATCTCAATATCATACGCATTCATATCAAGGTAACTTTTTATTAGCTTTAATATTTAAATGCTTTTCTGCTAATCCTCTAATTCCGTTAAGAGTCACACCAGCACTTAAGATTGTGATTGAAGACAACCCCAAAAACGCCAACGCTTCAATCAATAGTGTTGATTTTTCGAATGAATGAAGAATTGAGCACATAGTGATAGCACTCAAACCCAATCCCAAAAGTCCAGACACAAAACTTAGAATATGATCATTCTTAATCACTTCTTTTCTTGTATTTTCTATATACTTAATCATTAAAACTCATGCCTTCCATCTTTTCATTGACAGCGAACCAAAAAAACATATAATTCATGAAAATCTTAATAATCAAATAAATAAAGGTAAGTATGATTTATTGTTTTAGTGACTTAGATGATTCACTCTTTCAGTCTGCGCATAAGTGTAGCGTTGATACTGAAAACTGTAAACTCGTTTCATTTAAAGAAAATGGCGACATGCAAGGTTTTAGCACTCCTGCTCAGCAACAGTTTATTGATCTTATCAAGAAAAACGGCACTCTGATCCCAGTAACCGCAAGAACCGTTAATAGTTTTAATCGTGTTTCAATGGATTTTGACTCATACAAAGCAATATGTCATGGAGCAATCGTTCTTGCGCCGAATGGCGCTATTGATCCTGAATGGAAAGAATACTTGGAAGATCAAATTAGTATTCATAATGAAAAGTTTCAACAGCTTGTAGATCTAGTTCGAACATTAGTTAATGAGATTAATATTCAGCCAACTATGTTTGGCGTGAAGGAAAACTACGGTTATCCCTGCTACTTTAATTTGAAAGTCGAATCAAAAGACTCAAGTAAGCTAGAAAAGCTATTCTATCATTTTCATAGTTTTGTTAACTCAAACAGAGAATTTGATGAGTTCGCCATTCATTGGAATGACAGAACATTTGACATTTTACCTCCGTACACCAGCAAGGCGAAAGCAGTAGAGTTTATTTATAAAAAGCTTGGAATCACAAGCAGTGACCTGGTATTTGGTCTTGGTGATTCTCTCAGCGACTTACCATTCATGAATCAATGTGATTTTTTGATGATTCCGAAAAACAGCCAAATTGTAAAAAGAAAAAATTTAGGATAGAACATGAACAAACCAATGCAAGGTTCTTACAAAGAGAGTGATTGCTTATTTTTAATGCAAGAAGTACAAGTCAAGTTTGAAACGGCTGAACAAAGAGAAAGTAAAGTTCAATCAGGTATTGTCCATTACTCCGAGAAGGTAGGTAATGAATCACCTCCCACTGAAGAATACAGTAATCTTTTCTATGAGATGATGGAAAAGCATAAGGGGCGATTAGCGACAGAAGTTATGTCTTTAGCTAAAAAAATTGTTTCCAATCGTTCAACATACGGTACGGTAGATAATCCTATCGTATTACTATCTTTAGCACGAGCAGGTACACCAATTGGCGTTCTCCTGAAAAGAGCACTTGATAAGCTTCAAGTATCTTCTGTTCATTACAGTATTTCAATCATTAGAGATAAAGGCATTGATGAAGCAGCTTTAGACTACATTGTTCAGAATTATGACGATGGTGCTGCGGTCTTTATCGATGGCTGGACTGCGAAAGGTGTTATTACCAAAGAGCTTCACCAAGCTGTAGAGAAATACAATGCATTGAAAGGAACCAATATTCCGAAAGAGCTTTTTGTGATTAGTGATATTGGTGGTACTGCTGATGTAACAGCAACTTACGATGATTACACAATGCCTTCAGCATTGATGAACTCAACTGTGTCTGGTCTACTGTCTCGCTCTGTTTTAAATGATGAGATCCTTGCTACTGGTGGATTTCATGGATGCGTTGTCTATCGACACTTAGCAGAGCACGATCTCTCAAATTGGTTTATTGATGAAATTAATAAGCTTATGGATGTACATTCAGTTTGTGATGATGTTGTTGTTTCAAAAGAAGAACGTCAACTGGTTACTAAAAAGTTTATGAATACCATCATGACTGAATACTCGGTATCGAACATTAATCGAGTTAAGCCTGGTATCGCTGAGGCTACACGCATTATGCTTCGTCGGACACCAGATCTTTTAATGGTTAAAGACATGCAACATGTGGATACTGCACATCTGGTTCAAATCGCAATTGAGAAAAGTATTGAGATTGTGGTTATTGAAGATATGCCATTTGGCGCTTGCTCAATCATTCGTGATTTATAGTTCAGGGAAGATGAGAGTGAAGATGACTAAATGTAAAAATATCGAAAACTCAATAACATATTGTTTAGTTGTAGCTCTTTCATTCAGTATTTTCGCGCATGTTTTCGTTAGTGTTGTTTATGGGATTTGCAATCCTGAATCAATCAAAGAAGATTCACTTCTTAAATATAATTTCTTCTCTCTTTCCCAAGGCGAAACTAACATGGTCTGGGCTATCACATCAGGTATTATGCTCATTATATCAGGGTATAGACTATTAGCACTCGCCAGAGGGAAGTAAACAAGAGCTGAAGCTTAGTTAATTTTAAGGCACCACATGGGAAAGTGGTGCCTTTCTATAACTAGAATCAATGAAATCTTATCTCATTGGGACATTAATATTTGTGCAGTATCGAGTATCAATACACTGGATATTGCCTACAAATATTTAGCATTTTTTCTTTCACCTTAAGAATGACACTTTCATCACCCTTACTATCCAAAATATCTGCAATTCCATCGCCTATCACATCCATTTCATCTAGACCAAAACCGCGTCTCGTTACGGCAGGCACACCAATCCTAAGTCCAGATGTTACAAATGGAGACTGGGGATCGTTAGGCACTGAGTTTTTATTTAGTGTGATGTTCGCTAAACCAAGAAGGTGCTCAGCTTCTTTCCCTGTAAGTTCTTTGTTCTGTAAATCAACCAAAAACATATGAGACTCTGTGCCATTCGAGACAATTTTATATCCACGCTCTGAGAGCTTTCTAGAGAGTCTTTGTGCATTATTCAATACGTTAGACTGATAGGTAGTGAATTCTTCGCTCATAGCTTCTTTGAAGGCTACAGCTTTAGCGGCAATGACATGCATCAAAGGACCGCCTTGAATACCAGGGAAAATTGCAGAATTTATTTTTTTACCGATGTCTTGATTATTTCTCGCAAGAATCAAGCCCCCTCTTGGACCGCCTAGTGTTTTGTGCGTTGTTGATGTTACAACGTCAGCTACATCGAGTGGGTTCGGATACAATCCAGCAGCTACGAGTCCCGCAACATGAGCCATGTCAACCATAAGCAAAGCGTCAACTTCGTCAGCGATATTTCTAAATTCAGTCCAATTTGCGATCTTTGAATATGCAGAAAAACCTGCAACGATGAGCTTAGGCTTATGCTGGACTGCTAGCTTTCTTACTTCCGAGTAATCAATGAATCCATCATCATTTAAACCATAACCAATAAAGTTGTAATTCTTACCTGAGAAATTAACGGCAGAACCATGTGTTAGATGACCACCATGATCAAGTTTCATTCCTAAAACCGTATCGCCAGGGCGTAAAATAGCTTGATATACAGCGGCGTTGGCTTGAGAACCTGAGTGAGGTTGAACGTTAGCGTATGTTGCATCAAAAAGCTTCATGGCTCTTTGCACGGCTAATGATTCGATATTATCAACGAACTCACACCCTCCGTAATAACGCTTGCCAGAATATCCCTCAGCATATTTATTTGTTAAGCATGACCCCTGAGCTTCCATGCAAGCTTTGGATGCATAGTTTTCAGATGCTATAAGTTCAATATGATGCTCTTGTCTTTCTTGTTCATTATTGATTTGAGAAAAGATTTCAGGATCTGTATTTCTTAAATTATTCATAATGGTCTCTTTTATTATTTGTACGCAGGATATTATACCATTAGATAGATGAAATTTGAAAAACAATCCCATGAAACCCACAGTTATACTATTTTATAAACAGTTTATTTTGACAATAGACTTCGACATTTTTCTAAAGCCTGCTTAAAACTCAAACCTTTAAAAGACTTATCTTTCGCACTTTTGATTGCGCAAACCAGTTCTTTATCATCAAATTTTTCAACTGCCGAATGAACCTCATTAAAGCTTGCTTTATATGTTCTGATAACAGCATTGTTCCTACTCAACATTTGAACTTTAGAGATGTTTTTAGGACTGTTATTCGTACAATAGTGGAAAGCATTATCAGCTTTCCCTTCAAAAAGCCTATTCTCTCGCAATCCTTCAGCGCAAACGATAGTGGAAGCTTTATTGTTACTACAGTAGTCTAATCGTTCTTTTAGGTTTCCGTAGAATTCTTTGTGATTAGATAGACCTGACTCGCAATCAATGATATCTAAGGGTTTTTGAAGAGCGTATGAATTGAAAGAGATAATTCCAATTCCCACACAAAATATGGATCTTGCTATTGATTTCATTTTCTTATTCTTTATTTATTATTATTAATTAAATTGTTTTTAAGGAATAATATATCAATGGTGACAAAAAATCAAAAATTGCACCATTGCTAATCAAGTAATGTTAACTTTCAACTCTAGATTACAGAAATGTTTGATGTGAATTCAATAATCACTATATTCAAAGGTCACGAGACAAGAAATGAATCCGCAATATATTGATACAAAGGTCTATACCTCAGACATAGAAATAATGCGAATGTATGCAGAATTGTGCGGTAAGACAACTGACAACTTATCTGAACTCAAACTCAGGGAAAATCGAGTTGGCATAAGCATGTGGTCAGATGGTAAATGTTTCGGCTTGTTTGCAAAAGGATCCTCAATAGATAGGAATAAGGGATACAAAGAAATAAGCGAGGAACAAGTACGAGATCAATTTTTACAATTGAAGACTGAACACTCCATTAAATAATTTATTTTGTTTGTTTATAGAAAATATAAAGAGGGCGTGTTAACCCTCTTTTAATAATTGCTGAAAATTTAAAGTCTACATCACTAAAGTTGATTCTGAAGTTTTTTCTGTAGAGTATCTAGCTCGTTTGCTGACAATTGAATCTTCAAAGTTCTTTAGCTTGGCTAAGAATATTTCGTCAACCGCTATAAACTCAGAAACCTCATCAGTAAACTTTTTAGAAATTTCAGTCAATTGTGATTTTAATTCACTTGGCTGTAGACACAACGCATGAACAACAGCGGCGTTTGCATAATCTTCGAATGCTCTACAGGCTTTCCAGCGCGTTTCATTTGGAATTTCACCAAGAAACCCTTCGACTTTACCGTAATACGTCGAATACTTCTTACCAACAAATGAAGATATTAAGCTATCTAGATCTTTTTCGCTTTCTGAGCAAAAACCTCGTAGTTTTGTTAAACTAGGAATGTTTTTTATCAAGAAAGATGGATCAACATTCTCATAAGAAAACTCATCTAAAATTATAGGGTTAAGTTTCGTTTTAGGGAATTCCCTTTTATCAATTGCTGGTTCCATCCACTCATTATGAGTCTTTAAATGTTCGCTTAGATTATTAAAGAAAACAGAGCGAGGATTAATCATATGGTGCTTGATCTGTGTTAAGACTTCACCTTTTTGCTTATATTCACCAGCCTCTTTCATCCTTACTTCACTATCGTCAGAATAGCTAGCGTTATAACCATAAATTTCATTCTCCAATTCAATGAGTTTGTATAACTCCTTGAAATTTTGGTGAGAGCAATTTTCAATTTGTTCTTTTATTTGGCTTGCGAACCTTGCCTGTACGGAATCAGATTCAGAATCAATAAACTGATCCAAAGCTTTATGTATTTTAATCAACTGTAACTTAGAAAAATCACTTACTGGTTCATTAGGAAGATACTTAACAGCGTCGATGAATACCTTTGAATGAGAGTGAATTCCATTATTAACAGAATTTTCTAAGGAACCTAATTGCATGAACATATCCTTTATTGATATATCATTTAAGTCAGTCTTATTGGACTTTAAATCAACAAGGCATACAGCAATTTTTGCCAGTGCTCTCTCAGTTCTAATGCAAATAGCAGTAGCTCCAGAAAGAACATCTTTGCTTTTCTTGAACCTAGACATCGTGATGAGTTCATTCACATCTTCGACCATCACTTTACCTATGGCATCAGATATCGCTTTATAGATCTGAATATCGTTCATTATTTCGATTCCTTTATTTTTATTTATATAATAATTATATCATGAACTAAAAAATGAGTGTATAAAAAAGAGCCACTATGTGGCTCATAGAACGAACTTCTACTAATACGTTAGTTCTCTGCTTTTTTGCGCATTAACCTTTTTAACTGAATTATCAAAAACTCTTTTCGTAATCTCAGTAAACTCAGCGAAAGGAGACTTTTTCATTTCCATCTTAAAGTATTTTGGTTTATCGAAAGCGTCAATACCTTTTACACCAATAGGAACATGGTATACGTCATGAAGAGTTCTAGTGCTGCTATCAGGATTAACTTTTGTTCTTGCTACTTCAATAATTGCCTGACCTGCACCATGTATAGTAGAGATTTTAAATGCTGAAATCTCATTATCATTACAAACGTATTTATCAAACTGGGTTCCGCTTAAACCACTAAATTTAGGACTTTCATCAAATGGCGTTCTTAGATCAAGCATTTCTTCGAGTCGTTGTTTTAGAGAGATTCTTCTTGGTCTGTATCCTGGAGCATCTTCAAATTGCGTAGACAATCTTAGAGCCTGCTCCTTAGTAACCTCAGTGATCTCCCCTGTGTTATGACCCTTGCACTCAATATGATAAAATTTCGAGTTATCAGCGGAATCTTTAACGCATTCTCTAGTGTGGTTTTCAGGAGATGTACTTGTAGAGTTGCAGCGGTTTAGATTGGTTCCCGCACCACTACCTTTTAAAATAGCAATCCAGTGCTGTCCATATTGGGTATCATTTAACAAAAGATCTTTATCATAGACATCCAAGTCAACCATAAACGTTTTTAAGTATTCTGGATTTTTCTTTTTTTCTTCCAAATAGATAGCCTTCAGTGACTCAAATAAATTGTCAGTCATTATCGTTTACCTTTTATTAATTTTTTTATATTATACCACTTTAATTAGTATAATAAAAAGGATTAGAGATGGAATTGGCATCAAAGACATATGCTGTCGAAAAGCATGGAGAACAACGATATGGGTCACTCCCGTATGAGTATCATTTAGAAATGGTTGCATCTATAATTCGTGAGTATTTCGAAGATCATATATTTCTTGATAGTTTAGTCAACGTTGCATACTTGCATGATGTGAGAGAAGATACAGATACAACTCTTGAGGATTTACTATCTCGATTTACTATTACTGAGTCATATGCGGTTGATCTTCTTAGTGATGAAGATGGTTCAACGAGAAAAGAACGCAAAACACTGACATATCGCAAGTTCACAGAGTTTAAAGACCTACTGATTAAAGCTCTTACAGCAACTACTAAGTTTTCCGATAGACTAGCAAACCTGCGACATTCAATCTCTCAAATTAAAGATATGGATGAGGGAAAAGCTAAAGAGAAGTCCATCTCTAAGCTGAAAATGTATATGAATGAGCATCAAGAATTTGTATCCGTATACAAGGACTTTGTTTTATCTGAGAAGCTAAAGAAGGATGTAATCGAGTTTGACTTCTCTGTTTAAAGCATAAAAGCCAGAATCTGATTCTGGCTTTTTAAGTACCCAAACCTTATGATATAAAAAAGCGGCGCAATGCCGCTTTCTTTATTATCAGTTTAATCTTTCAAGATGTCTGAGAATCCCAAAAGCTGAATTAGGCTTAAGAACATATTGTAGATTTGAACAAACAATGTGATTGTTGCACGGATATAGTTTGTTTCTCCACCATTGATGATTTCAGATGTTTGCCACATGATAATTGCGCCTGAAAGGAACATTACCGCAGTGGATATTACCATTGAAATTACAGAAGATTGGAACAATACCACGTTCATAATCGACATGATAAATGCTGAAATCATACCAACAGCCAGGAAGCTTGCGAACTTAGACATTTTAAGTCGCATCTTAATAGTCCAAGCCGAAAGAACCACAAATAGGATCGCGGTAGACATTAATGCTGTTGTAATAATCTCACTACCATTCGAGATTTGCATTACTTGGTTCAAAATTGGACCCAAAGTTAATCCAAGGAAACCTGTAAATACGAATGTTAGTGGTAAACCAGCAGCGCTATCTGCATTTTTCTCAACCAAATAGAGCAACACGAAGTACACTGGCAGCATGAAGTACCAAGGTATTGCACCAATACCTGAAGACATAGAGATAAATGCTACACCTGATGCGGTTAGTAAATTCATACCCAACAGCATATACGTGTTCTTGAGAACCTTCTCTTCCGCAGAAATCGAAACTTTGTCTATTGTTGCTTCTTGTTTCATAAAAAATACCTTCTTTTCTTTTGATGTTTAATATATATAATAAAAACAATAAAAACTCAAGTAAATAATGTAAGATTTTGTTAATCTGACTTAATCTTAAGGTAATTTAAATGATTTAATCAATCGTTTGCGATTTCTTTTTCTTAAAGCAAAAGTAAGGTTGAGCGATATCATAAGCTGTAGCATAGATATCGCTATCGAATTTTCGAATTTCTATCTTGCCTAGATCTAATAGTGACTTAGCTTCTTCCTGCATATCATCTGATACATCATTGATATGCACTCTGCCTTCATCTTCAATACGCTGTATAAGGCTCTTAGTAACTTTTTCCATAATTAACTCTTTCATGTATACTTTTTATTTCGATATTAAATAATAAACTATTGCTTAGCAATAAGGAGTGACTAAATGTTTGCAGGAAAGGTAAAGCCAGCACGAACTATTGATAACGTGTTCAATTCAGCATACTGGCACTTACAACGAAAAGATATGAGCGAGCATGAAATCCTTACCAAGCTTCAGAATAAGACAGATAATGAAGAATGGATTGCTACTGTCATGGCTTCACTTAGAAATGATAACTACATCGATGATAAGAGATTTATTGCTAGTTACATAAGAAATTGTTTTAATAATAAAAAACAAGGACCAAACAAAATAAAATCTGCGTTGATTCATGAGAAAAAGGTTAATCATCAAGAACTTATCGATGAGATACTTCAAGATCCAGACTATGATTTTTTTGATCTGGCTGTAGCTGCATTACGGAAAAAATGGAAAGGTGACAGTATCGATTATAAAACTCGGTCAAAATATTACGCTTATCTTGCTGGAAGAGGTTTTACGAGCGACATGATTAATCACGCTATTGAAACCCTGAAAGAAGAAACCAAAGAACAGAATGATGTCGAATTTACAGCACTAATTGTTGGTGTTAGTTCAAATAATAAAAGAGATATGTAAATGAATACAGAAGAATTCGGTAAAATTACACATTTAACACCTGGCAGGGTGTTTGATTCTAACTCATACTGGTTTAAAGGCGGCTCCTTTTTAAAAATGGATAACTGCCTTTACAAAGAGTTTGAAAAAGCCCTCTCTGAAGTAAAATGGGTTCAAGACCCAGCAAAGGTTTACAATGAGATCCCAGAGCATATAAAACTTCCTGAATCAGAGATTCCCAAAAACCTAACCCGCTCTCAAACTAGGGATCTTTTAAATGCTCACGCTAAGAAAAACTTCCCTGAAGAACTAAAAGGGTCTATCGAAAAGCTTCTGCTTAGCTATCAAACTGAAGAGCTTCAAAGTTTATACAACTTCCAAATTGTGTTCGCTGACTTATGGAATGGGAGTGAAGGTTGTCCTTGGCATTGGGATGGTACTGATGGTGGTGACGCGTTAATCCTTGCGTATTTCAGTGATCACAAAAAGTGGAAACCTGAACTTGGTGGTCAGCTTGAGATAGGAAAGAATTTAGGCTCGGATTCTATGTATCTTTCTAAAATTGGAGAAGTGGAATCTTATGGGTTTGTGCCACCTCAACAAAGAAGCTTCATTATTGTGAACAATAAAAACCCGTATTTTATTCACCGATGTAACAAGTTAATTGACCCTAAGATAAGAAGAATGACCCTTACTCTTGGTCTTAAGTTTGTAGTCAAAGATGATTGGTCTCAGCCATCGAAGGTGATTTGGTAGATAGATACCCGCTTAACTGCGGGTTTTTAATGGCTACGCCACAAACTTCAATAAGCGATTTTTATTTGTTATTTAAAAACATATATTTTCTTATTGACTTTTCATACGCAATTCGTATAATGATTTTAAAGGTTGAGACAATTCAGCTAAAACAAAAAAACACACACACATTAAACAATATAAAAGGAACACTGAATATGAACGCACAATACGATGAATCAATGCTCGATCAAGAAGCTTTGACTAAAGCAAACAGCCTGAGTGTAGTAGACCAAAATGAAATGCGTCTGGATGCCTTGTTTGGTAATCACGTAAGTAAGCCAAATAACCACAGTCATCGTCAAGCTTCTCGACCATCTCTTCGCGTTGTTAAGCAACAAGAAGAATCACAAGCTATGAGTGAAGATTTCGAAATCGACCTAGTTGGACTAGATGATGTTGAATGCGCTTCAAATAGTGTTATTGGCGGATTCTCATTCGGCAAGACTCTAACTGAATTGAAAGAGCACGGTGGCGCACCAAAGAAAAACACATCTCGTCGCGGTACTGGTTATTTAGGTCGCAACGGTCGCAACCGAAAAGCTTAAAAATCTTGATATCGAGGGGGTATCACCCCCTCTGAATTGAACTGACATATCAAGTATTTACATGCTATAATTCCTCCTGACCACAAGGAGGATTTTTCATGCAAGAAAAACAGGGGTTTAGCTTAGAACCCACTTCAACTAGCTTTCTAGATTCAATTTTTGGGGATAAGCAGCATTTCGAAATATCTCAAATCGCAGAAGGTTTTTTAGACTACCTTCAAGGAATGTCTGAAAAGCACAAAATACAACGCGTCCTTTCCAAATTCCAAGAGTCTATGAGCATAGACTATCTCTCTATGATTGCGGGTTATGAAGAATTTGTTGATTGCTGTGATGATATGCAAGTTGGCATTTACCCTGAGTTAAAGATTGAGCCAGGAATTACCTTCTCTGATTACCTTGTCAAAGCAAAAGTCGTAAACAAGTCCGAGCTTAAGCGTATGCTTGGCAAGCATTACAAGGTAAGTGATAACGCAACAAAGTCAGACCCTCAAGCTCTTGTTAAGATGTGTGTAGGCTACGGAACTCTTTTTGTTGGTGATGACAGGATCTACGCGTTCAATAATTGCATTGAATATCGAGTCTTTAATGCCGCAGCAAAAATTCTCGGTATGCCAACATTCAAAAACTCACTAGATTTTGATAAGAAATATGAGCTATCAGAAGAGTGCCTTAACATTCTAAAAAGCTCTAACATAAAGAACGAACTTGATAAGCTAGGTAGTGGTTACGATAGCGATTACCTTTCCTCACCTCATTTCGTTATGGAAATGTTTGAATTCATTTACCAGCTATGTCAAAACTCAGCAAGCATTTTCGAAAACGAGCAAAGTGAATCGTTCAACACCGCCTATAATCTCATAGCATTAACCTTATATCCAATATGCAGAATCTTTAACTCTCCTGCATTTATCAGTTACACGATTAGCAAATTTGGTGGCAATCACCTACTTCCGATCATAAACAACATCTATAGAAGGTTTATCATTATTGGTACGCTTTCCCCTATGTTTGAAGGCAAAGGGAAACTCTCCACGTTATCCATGTATTCGGCACTCTTGATTGATAGCGTAGTCTCCGATGGTGAAATGGGATATTTTGAAAGTCTTGATAGAGTTCTTAGTAACATCCCTGAAATCCATAGGTTTGGATACTTCATTACTCACGATGAAAAACCTATAGAGTCTATTAACTCGCCTATCATTAAACACTACTTCAAGCTCTTCCAAGAGCTGAACACCAAGAATTTACCTGGTATCAGGAGTTCCGCAGAACACTTGCCTGACGATCTAAAACATGAAGCTATCTCATCATTAGACAATCTAGAAAGCAGATTCGAGGAATTGTACAAGATAGAGATCAATGACGAAAATTCGTCTCATCTCTTCATTAAAGTGTACGCAATTTTAAGAGGGATTAAAAACGCCTACAAGCAGAAGAAAAAATTTATTCGCATATCTGAGGCAATAGCTGACAGGAGAGAGCTTGCAAGAAGCCATTTTGATAACAATAAGCTATCAGAAGCTCAAAGCGTTATTGCTGAAGTCGATAGTCTTCAAAAGAACATTCATGAAGCTCTAATCACATTTACAAAGCAAACATTTGAAGCTATTGATTCATGCTTCGAAGCACAGAAAAACATCGCTGATTCAGATTCAGTCTCGTCAGATTCTGCTTCTGCAACCGATATGGTAGAACGGGAGAAATTAGAGGCGTTAAAAAACGCAAATACACAAAAGGTTTTGCAGCTTGAAACCGCAATTGAAAAGCTTAATACCGATAATCAGCGCCTAAACGACATCCTGTCAGATAAGAACGAGCTTATCTCAAATCTAGAACAGCGCTTACAAGGCGCATTATCAAAGTCTTCTATTACCATTAGCGATTCGCTAAAACAGTGTATGTATGGCAACCCTTCATACAATGACGTAGTTACTGCTATTCGTGAACTATACCCTCACGCAACTTTCGCTGACAATATCGAGAAGGTAATTTCAAAATGCAACTACGAAAATCCAGCTCGTGTGTTTAAGTACCTAAACCTAATTTGCTCAGACTACTTCAATAGCATCAAAAGCGGAAAGCCTGACGCAGTATCAAAAGAGATACTTGAGCCGTACTACAGCGCAAACGAGAGCAATACAACAGTGCAAGATGTTAAGCTCCGCTCAATGCGCGAGTTTCCCTTTAATGGGAGCAAGGTTCTAATCACCAAGCACTTAACCATTGGTGAAACTTTCAACCCTACAAAAACAGTACAGATATTCTTCGATATCCATTTCAATGAAGTGCGAATCGGGTACATAGGACAGCACTTAAAGACAAGTAGTTGATAGCTGGGGGCGGATATCCGCCCCCTTATTATTTGAAATGTGCTAAGTACTCTTCTTGGTAGTACTTAACAATTTGCTCAGCGTTTTCGAAATGAGGCTCAATAGAAGAGATATTTAAACACTCCTTTACTTGAGAGGATAGTTTTTCAAATTCTCGATTAAACTGATCTTCTTTGAACTTAGGAATGATGCCAGATTTAAGGCTTTGACCATAAATTAGCCTATGCGCAATCTTTGCGTCATTAACAATTAGGAATCCAATCAGTAGCTCATTTTCTTCATCTGAGTTGTTTTCAAATCGAGAGTTTAAGAGATTGATTAACTCAATTCTTACGCTTGCTCTAGTGTTGCTGTATAGGTAATACAAGCCATTAGTGCTAGAAAGAATAACCTTTTTTTCTAATATGGCTAACTCTGTTAAATCAACAGGCTCCAATTTCAAGCAATGAAGAGCTGGCTCTATTGCAAGAATTGCGGTATCAGCCCATTTGTACTTTGCTGGTAAACCATTCTCGGAAACAATCTCGGAGATTTTTTGGTAGATACTATTACGAGTAACTTTTGAGCGAATTGTTTCGATTAACTTGTTTTTGATTTCGAATTTCTTTTCAATTGAGTCGAACGTAACAAGGGTTTTACCGTTAAATATGATCTTGATTTCACCAGGCTTGGTTATGACTTCAAAACATTCTTGCATATTTAGCATTTTCTATCCGTATGAGTTTACAATTTTCTTACTAATTAGAAAATCCATAACATCTACAAGAATGTTGGAAATGTAGTCGTCATCAACTGAAATCTTCCTAGACCTAAAATAAATCTCATCATGTAGAGCGATTGATGAAATGCCCCTTCTAATACATGACTCACAAAACTTAAGCCATTCATTGAAATCAGCATTAGATAAAAGAAGATTGTTGATTGTTTTCCTTTCGATTGAAGGCACATAATCAACAAACTTAGCAATTACAGATTCTAATATTTGCATTTTTATATTATTTTTTAGGTTATTGTTAATAACAACTTACATTATAAGATCCATACAGTCAATTTACTGTTTATCATTAATTCCTAAAGTATGATGACCCACTCACTTCTTGATTCCAATTCATGATAATTTGAGCTATAGTTACTTATCAAAAAATTAAAGACTAAAGATTGTATTTATGGATTATAACAACTGGAAGATATCAGTTCGTGGTGCAGACAAAAGCATTACTGCAAATGATGTTGTATCATTTGCCAATCAGAATGATTCTGTGACACTTTTCGGTCTACGAAGAGAGTTAACAGGCTCTATGTCTGATGAAGCTCCTTTATTGATTTGTGAGCACTGTAGAAACCCAGTTACAATCTCTAGAAGACATAAATCGGTTTTTTTGAAGCATCAACCATTTTCAAATCGTAAAACTGGTGATGCTGTTTATTCATGCCCATTTTATAAAGGGAAAAGTAGCCCAATCTTCGATAGGATCGAAGATAAATCGGAAAGTCGCTTAAGTAAATTCGTAAAACTTAACTTAGTCAAATGCCTTTTGAAAACAAATTCAGTCAAAAAGAGCACGATTCAACTAGACCCCAAAATTATCGATTCAACAGGCACAGGTGAATGGCGAAGCCCTGATGTGTACTTTGAGCAAAACAACGATCAAAAATGGGCATTTGAGGTGATTAATGTCTGGATTAACCCTCAAACAATTGAAGAACGTGAACGATTCTATATTGCCAACAATATAAATTTGGTCTGGCTAATCCCAGAAGAACGATTGAATGCATTCTCCATTACCTATGGAGACCTTATGTTTGGAAGCAATAAAAATCACAATGTGTTTTCATTAACAGTTAAGAATGTTCGAGAGTCCAGAAGAAAAAAAGACCTGTTTTTAACAGTAAATTACCCAACATTTGATAATGAATACCTAAAGATTAAGTCAAAAGTTGTTCAGTTAAGAGATCTTAAGACAACATTGCCTAGTGGTTTGCCATACGCAGTAAATGTAGACTCCATTAGCTATGCTGACATTCGTTCCTATCTGATAAAAAGTGGGTTGATTACATATATCCGCTCAGATGATGAAATTAAGATTGAAGCTCAAAAGCGGGTTACACAAGAGTTGATGAGATTACATAATCTATCTAAGAAATTTATTTTTGACTCACTTGTTGCCGCAAAGTATCTGAAAGCTATCAAGAAACAGTATCAATCACTCCCTGGCGATATTCAAAGTATCGTATACAAAAAGTATGAATCAGCATCAAAGAGACTGAATGCTAACTTAGAAACATTGCGCGTCATGGATAGAATCGCATTACATTCAATGCATCCTGATAAAGATTTAGATTTCATGAAAGAACTAAAATCTGCTCGTTTAAGCTTAGTTCAGTTTGATAACTGCAATGATATTCAAAACGCATTCTCTGGAGTGATTAAGGATAGACTTAAGGATGAACTAAGTAAGGTTAAGCTCAATGACTTGAACATTCAGTCTCAAAATATTCGTGATTTTGATGAAAACGACCTGATTATGCTGGAGCTTCATATCACTAAAATGAAGAGAACCCCTTCATTGATCAATATGCTCACATGCTCGTATCTAATGAGAAAAATTTATTCAGTAAAATTACCTTCTGATACCTTGATACGTGACAGGATTAATTTATCTAAGTCAAATTTTGAATTGATTATTCAGAATCAAGTATCCACTCTATCAAAGAGCACAGAGAAACTTGAGAACCAAGATTTGGAAGTATTACGTTTATTAATTGTAGAAGTTACTCACTTAACCAAAACGACAGGAAATAGATTCTTTTGCAAGAATTACTTCCTTAAAAACAGTAAAGCTCTAATTCTTGATTTGATAAAGACGATTGATCAAGCCTATTGGATTTCAGGCTCAAAAAACGAATATAAGAAAATTTATGCGGGACTTGTTCGCCATATTAGTGGATTACCGCAGTTTTAAGGATTAAATATGAATAATAAACACTCTCAGGCTATAGTTCAAACATTACTAGAAAAGTCGAATGTCGAATTCTTGCATAAATACCTAATAGATAATGGCTTTACTATCTCTTGCGCGGAAAGCTTAACAAGCGGTCTTGTTCAGTTAGCCCTTTCCTCACAATCAGGATCTTCAAAGTATTTCGTCGGAGGATTAACAGCGTACTCAATTCCGATGAAAGTAACGTTGTTGGGGGTTGATCATGAAGAAGCCGTTCGTTCGAATGCTGTTTCTGAGTTGGTTGCCAGACAAATGGTAGATGGGTGTACAAAGCTATTTTCTTCTGATATTGCTATCTCAACAACAGGATACGCAGAACCATTTACTGACGATAATGGCGTTGACCGTAAAAGACAAGCATTCATTGGAATCAAAGTTAATGGAGATATAACCGCACTCGAAGTAACCAGTGAAGAGCTTCAAGATAAGAATCGAGTCGAGGCGCAATTTTATGTGGTTAACAAAGCAATAGAGCTATTAAGAAATCTTATTTCATAAAGATGTGATCAAATTATCAACAAAAGGAAAAAGCGCAAGTTAAGTTAACTTGCGCTTTATTTTTATTCGTAATTGTTTAGAATGTAAAAAATTAATCAATAAGAATAAGAATTAAAAATGAACAAACTAAACAATAGAAATACTTTGCTTTTTAAGTGCCTTATTACAGAGATGTGTGCAGATAGAGTTCGTCAGTCAGAAAGCTTGAATCCAATAGACTACGTGAATTATATACAGCAAAGAACTTTGGCAGAAATATTTACAATAGACCCGTCATCGACTTCTGATTTTTACGAATATTTTCTCAATCTTTGTGGTTCAGAAGATTTGTTCTACCAGCTAATGTCTGAAGAGAATCAGAAATTGTATAAAGAAGATCTGGAAATAGTCTGTAATGTTATTACAGACAAAGTCAATGAGTTCGGTGAGATCTACGTTGGTATCGCATTGGAGCAAGAAGATGCAGACAATATTCTGTATTTCTTTAGATAAAAAATTTCTAATGCATTGGCGAATATAGTATAATTAATAAAAATTAATTACTTAAGAAAATTATGATCACAGTAAAAACAATTGCTAATAGATTTTTATCTAGCAAATTAAAACCAAAGGTTACTATCGGAAAAGGCGGTAAAGTATGTGCTGGTTTCGGTGTGTTTGATCGTGAAAATAATGCATATGAGATCCCTGTTTTAGTAGAGCGCAGAGCTAATGGGATGGTTTTCCATAAGTGGGATCTCGACCATTCACCTATTATTGAACAGCGTGAAGATTTTAGCTTTGTAGGTACAATGGAAGAATTACGCGCCATTTGTGATAGTGAACTGGCAACAGTTGAGCATGTTGATTTATTCTTAAAACAAAAGACCCGAGATAATTCATCTCAAGGTCTTATGTATGGTTAAGTTTAGAATTAGCACGTTACATGGTTAAACCATCCATCTTCATGGATGGTTTTTGCTGTTTAGCCATCCAAGCGTTAAACACCTTTTCGAGGTCAGGGTTCTGCTCTACAAAAAATTTCATGCTTGCGTTTGAGGGATTATCCTTTGTAGTCAAAAGTTCACCAAGCATCTGATCCTGAGTATCTTCATTTGCAAATGATATAATCTCATTTTCAGACTCAAAGACCCAAACATCCTCAAAATTTCCAGCTCTGCGAACAAAACTTTTTAAATCCAAATCGTATCCGAAGGTTCTTGCTTTAATGCCGTTTGGCTCAATACCAAGCTCTTCCATTCGTTCTGAAATGCTATTTAAGGCTTTGAATACTTCAGTGCGCATTTCTGGGAAGTCAGTAAATTTTAATCGCAAAGATATATTACCAGGAATATTTCTGTTGCTTTCAGACACATCTAAATAATTCAATAGCGCTTTATTTTCAAAAGCTTCTTCGGCTATATCGCTAAACAAATCCTTCAATGATGTCTCATCATTTAAAACTAATGCTTTACTTAATGGGAGGTTATCAATTGCATCTTGAGACAACACAATTGTAGTAGCCTTTTTAGCGATGTTAATATCATGCTCCAAAGCGAGTGTTTTGACTGCTTGTTGAGCTTGCTCTCGTGCAAAGCGGCTATCACTAGAATCACCAGTCATTAACTTTGAGACTTTAAATAATTCAAATCTAGCAATTTTATTGGATGGTTCTTGTATCATATTCTTCTCATCAATTAATCTTTTTTATTCTATTAATTATATCATTCTAAGGTTCGCTTAATCAATCAGTAATCATTTTTTATTTTTAACAATTTAATAAAGCGATTTTTCGGCAAACTTACTTGTTATATATCAATATTATATCGCAAACAATTGAGCTATACACCTAGTTATGCTTTAATGAGTTACATAAAAATATTCGGCGGACTAGTAATGAATTTTTGGAAAAAAAGTAACCGCGTAATGCTACATCTTATGACAATTCTAGTGATAGTTTCTGGTGTTTTCATTTATAAAAATTCGGTTTTAATTTCAGATCAGGCACTTATCGACGGGAAGGAGCCTGGATTGAATGTTTATGTTTCTTTCCTAGAAAACCCAGATGGTGCAAACATAGACGAACTCTTTTACCCTGCTCAATCACAGTTGAGTTTTTTCGAGAATAGAATTGATGACAATGATGCATCGATATCAAAAATGTATAATGTGGTTGATATAGACTTTAATGAGTCATTAATAGACATTAGAGACAACTTTAAAATTGAAGTTGAAAATTGCAATAACACTTTTGAGCGCCTATCAAGTCGCGCTGGATTTACCAAGATTGAGTCTAAGCATAACATCAGGATTTATGCCCACACTATAGACTGTAAAGATTTGTATTTACATTCTTTTGTATTTATGAAGGATATAGGTCACGGATTTAAAGTGTACAAGACAACATTTAACCAAAAAAAACTTAAGAGTGGTTAATATCCAATGTTTGGCGATAAAGTTAAAAAATGCTGTAGAGAGTCCTTGGATAATAATGGTCAGGGATTGAATGGTGGTTTAGCATATTTCGGAGAATTCAATTCAATTAGTGGTACTTGCAAATGTGGCATTAAGTGGTATAGAGCCGAAACAAGAAATGATTCAATTCAAGGATATAAGGGTAAATGGTCTCAATATTCATATACCCCGACAGATAAGCTTAAACCCTATTACCTCAAAAAGCATCCTAACAAAAGAACCGAACAAGAAACAATTTTAGCTCAGCATAGAAAACTGAGACTCTATAAGCGAATTGTATTCATCCTATTATTTCTTATGAGCTTATTCCTGTTTACATAAAATACAAATTTCACTAAAGCCGCAGCACAATGCCTACGGCTTTTTTTTATTTGAAGCTTATCTGGATAGGAATCTGTTCTCTCACTTCCCTCAGCTCTTTTCTATTGATATAGCCAAATGGATCGCTTTGAATAAGCGTATCCCCGATATAATAAGATATTTTTTCATGTATATGACCATGAAACCAAAAATCAGGCTGCAACCTTTTGATCAATGGGTCGAGATTAGAACAATACAAACTTGTACCTTTACCAGAATATTTGGCATATAGGTCAATATCCCCGCTCTCTAATGGGTTTAGTCTCGGTACTATACCTTCTGAGTTCAACTTTCTAATTGCATCTTTGAATTCAATTGGTGTACCTTTCTTAAATCTCGACGCAGACTTAAAACTTGGGCTGTGATGTGTGATTACAATCACTGTTCTATTTTCATTTTTGTGTTTTTCGATTGTCTCATCCAAAAACAACACACACTCTTTATGTCTTAGAGTTTGGTCAATAGGTTTTAGTCGGGCATATGAATTTTTTCCGATAAGTTTTTTCCGAATAGCTTTAAAGTCTCGGAATCGATACGTCCCTTGACCAAGATACTCAGATACGTAATCTGCATCTTCTTTATTTAGAGCAATATCTGTCCATAAGGTAGATCCTATAAATGCAATCTCTCCATCTTCACCCTTTAGAATAATCTCATCATTATCAAGAACAAATACGCCATCAATCTCATTGAGTTTTTCAATACCTTTCAATGACTCACTATCAAAGTTAGAATTGTAGTATTCGTGGTTTCCTGGCACATACAAAACAAGATCAAATCGACTCCTAAATTCCGAAACTACCTCTTTCGCGAGCACACCCTTTCTAAGTTTGAAAATATCTCCTGCTAGAATAAGCACATTGAAATGATCACAGTGGATAGGTTTAATGGCATCGAATTGACTCCAAAATACACTTCTTGGATATAAATCGTTAAAGTTTTCCGTATGAATATCAGATGTCTCGTAGATATCTATTCTTTTATTTGTAATTACTTTACTCATATTTCACCTATAATATAGATTCAACTACATGCTTGTCATACTCACTTTTCAGGCTTTTATTTAGCTCATACCTCATAACTTTATTGACCCAGCCCAACTGCCTATCAGCCAATGCTTCAAGGCTTCCTAGAGCACTAATAGTTCCCGCGCCAACCCTAGCTACATAATTTTCTTTATCACTGTATTCAATTTTGTATCCAGATTGTTTATCAATCTCAAATACCATTTTAACCTCATAATCCTCTGTAATAGCGGTACTAAAGTTATAGTTGATTGTATTTGAGTATTCGAAATCTCCTTTTTTACATTGGTAGTTCATTACCCAAGATCGTTTAAAACTTCTGACTGTACCTACCATTTTCAGTGAATCGCAAAAATCTAAGTATTCTCTGTTTTTAGCAATAGAAGACTTAAGATCTTCAGGTGTCCCTTTTCTCAATAAGTGCATACCAATATTTTCAGTTTCTTTAGCTTTACTTACGTCATTTTTGATTATTCTCAGGCTCTCTTTAACATCTTCACTGATAGCGGCTTCTGTTATTACCACATCTTTTTTCACCTGAGAGGATCCCTGATCATCTTTCGGTAATGTTGCTAGTCCATAGCTAAGCATAGCACAAACTATGATAGCAATTGTTATGAAATCAGAGTGATCAAAACCGCTTTCTTTAGAAACGTCGCGATTTTTCTTTCGCAATAACTGTTCTTTAGCTTTTGCTAGCTTATCCGATAGATCCGATTCGGTTTTAGTGGTTATCTTTCTCATAATTCCTTCTTTATTCTAATTAATTAAATTGATTTTTATTCATTAATATACAATTTGACCAAAAATTGTCAATAAAAAAACACCTCATGCTATCATTAGATAAATGAATAAAAATAATAAAGTGAATAAAATGAATATCAATACTTACTATGCTCGAAAAGTACCAACCGTATACATGGCAAGTCCCTCAACGCCCAGGGCAAATGTGAATGAATTAAATCATTTCAAGGATTCATCTCAAAACAGAAAAGTAGTTGGTTTGGAGCAAAAAAGCGCTGGTGATAAGAGTAAAGGTTGTTCCGTAGATGTTTTTGTTTAATAAATAAAAAACCGAGAAGCATCTCGGTTTTTTGTGTCTTATCTGACGATTAAGGAGTAACTAGCTCGATATGTTCTCGACATTCTGGATTTTCAGCAATATTAACGCCTACCCATAAGCACATAACCTGATCTGGTTTCAACTCAGGAAAAGCTTCTAGAACCCTAGTACATGGCTCTAGAGCGGTTTCATATTTGTGATATAGGTGCTGCATTAATCGTCCAGCTTTTACGACAGCATGATCTTTACTCAAATCAGGCAAATCAAAATTCATTAGACCACCAGCCTTTTCTTTTAATTTAATCTAAATTATATTCAAGTCAGCTTAAGCTGCTTGCGCTATCTTCTTTTCTACATACTGCCACTCGATCAATGGGTTAACTATTAGGACTAATGTTTGCCCCTTAATTGTCATCTTGATTCCATCATAGCCTAGTTTAGCTGCAATTCTACCTTTTAGCCTGATAATCTCATGCTTTAAAAAGTTCAACTTACCAGCTTTAGTGGCGTTTGGCGTGTAATCTACCTTAGTAGGAATAACGTCAATGAAAGCTTCTAAGTCAACAATGTTGCTTCGACCAAGGAAGATAAAATCAGAAAACATATCCAGTATGTTCCCATCATCCACATTACATATTGATTTCAAAATCGCCATATTTTCTGGTGTTTTTTGAAGATTTCGAGATGAGATGATATTCTCTTTATTGATTGAGCACTTGTAAATACTCATACCTTTATCTTCGTAGCTTTTGAGGGTTTCTGGATTTTCGTTTGCAAAGAAGCCATCGAAAACATTGCTAACATCGTCGTTAAGCAATCCCACATCTAAACGAAGAGCGATACCATTTGCTGACTTATTAGCATGGTAGAAATCAGTGTATGACATGTTCCCTCCTATTTCTTATTTAGATATTATAGAACACTAGAGGCTATAAAGATAGTTTTTATTATACATATAAAACACAACAAAACAATAAAAAACGAATAAAGAATAAGACCCTACATTATGAGTAAGTCAAAAAATAAATTATCAGTTTTTTTATCCTTCATCGGAATTGCACTGCCAATAGATGCGTTAGCCATAGCGAATTATGGAAGCACTAAGTTAACAAGAGATTTCCAGCGATATGATAGAAATGGCGATATGGTTTTAGAATTGGAAGAGTGGAAAGCATATGCTTATAGATCTTTGATAAATAAAAACTCAGAAACCAACCGCATACTTTTCGAAATGGACATAGATCTTTCTGACACAATCTCAAAGGATGAATTCGATATCTTTATAAAACGACATGGCTTGGGAGCTATTATTAACGAGTCCATTGTGTATTCATGGGGGAGTGACCAAGACAATGACATCTATGAAGCGTCTAAGTCAGATTTCATAGTCGATGTACAAACATTCCCTTATTTGACCATCTTTGAAAGTATAGACACCAACAAAGATGGTCACATAAGCAGATCAGAGTTTTTCAAACTCAAAGCCAAGTGATTTACTTCTTCCCAAAATCAGCAGGGATTTCTTGTGACCACTCTTTTGTATGCCACTTACGAATTTCAATTGAGCCAGCATCTTTACAAGTTCTAAGGAACTGATCGGCCTCTCCCATTAATCGCACAAGCTCAGGGTCTGCATTGCCACTGCGGATAACGTCTGAGTTGTGTGCTTTGTTTTCATACCAGTAAATGGCATTCGCTGAATCACTGTAAATGATTAGTGGTAAGTTGTGTACATTCGAGTTCATCAGGTATTTGATACCATCAACGAGCGCTAGATACTCACCAATGTTTGCAGAACCACCAATGAAGACTTTACTTCTAAAGACCTCTTCTTTGGATACGTTTAATACGCCCCTATAAATCAGTTCTTGTGTCTTTTGTGAATAAGAGGCATCAACTGTTAGGCATTCGAATAACGGCTTGTCTGGTACATGTTGCTTAGCTTTTTCTGGGTAGTATGCTTTCCAACCCTTCTTAAAGGCTTCGTTAGCCTCGCTTGGCGGGAAGCTTTTGTACTTAGCGCCAGGGAATTTATTAACTGCTGCTTGTGTTTCAGCCCACGTTTTCATAACCCCTTTCTTTCTACCTACCCAAACAACATATACTTTCTTAGCCATTATTTTTTATCCTTTATCATAGATTCTTTTATAGCGATTAGGTCAACAAACTGTTCTTTGATTGAACCATTCTCTTTAACAAGCAAGTCATTCTCGCCAATGATGAATGTCCAATTTGCATCGTAGCTTAACAGGCTTTCATTCACCCCTTTTACACCTAATATACGGACGCTACCATTCATATCCCAGATGCCAACACTAACTTTACTTTCAAGTGTAATTGATTGACCGTAAGAATTGGCAAATCCAATAATCTCAACCTTATCATCGTTTAAGATTGAAATGTTTGAATCTTTTATCGAGTACGTCCAATCTGTTGTATTCTCAATAACTGTTAACACATTCGTCTTATGACGATCATATGAATCAATAGCAGCTTTATTGGCAACAAACATGGCGAAAACTGCTAGAAGAGAGAATGTAAGCATCAGGGCTAACAAGGTTAGTACGATATGCGTAGAAAAAACATGCTTCTCTTCTTCTGTCATACTACTCATACTTTCCTCCATTATACACAAAACGAATTAAAAGTAAATAAAAGGTGAAACTTCTCGTTCCACCTCTTTTTTGGTTACGTGACTTAACTAAAAGCCATTACATATTTTTTGGAAGTGGAATTTCATTCCCGTTAATGGTTAACGTTCCTTCTTTCACTTCGGCGTGAGTCTCAATGCTTTTACCATTAGCAGAGATAACGCCTTGATCAATGTGATCTTGAATCATAAATGGAGGAATTCCTAGTTTAGCTGTCATTGCTTTATCAACTGACACATTTAATTCAGCAGTAACTTTTTCTAAGAATTCATGTAAAGTTCGCGGCTCTTCAGAGAAGCTCTTAAACTTAACATCTAAGTCAATATCAAACCAATCTGATTTCAACTCGTTGATTTTGAATGTTATGCCTTTCTTAAACATGCTGCTAAGAAGCTCACCACTCATATTTCGAGAAATATCATCACTTGTTTCAGATGCGTCAATGATGTCTTTCATGTAAACATCGTTTAACTCCCAATCAAGCGTATAATCTGATTCTTTTAGCTTGATGCCATTAAACATGCCTGTAACGCCATCTAATTTGATTTTTTGATGAATAGACATTGAGTCTGTCATGGTTAAATCAGAAGTTGCCGTTAGCTTTCCGAAATCTATAAATTCCTTGTTTTCATTCAGCATGATTCGATCAACGGAGAAATCAGTCTTAGCTTCGGTAATCCATCCGTTTTTCCATTTATAAGTTTCAGTACCACCAAACTTAGAAATGTCAAAAGTCTTATCACCATCCTTTATGTTGAGGTTCTCAATTTGATAAACAGCGCTCATCTGGTCTTTATCAAATTCACCAGAAAGTGAAACACCTTTAATTCGGAATTGACTCTGAATCTTTCTACCGTAACTACCGATGTATTGTTCGCTCTTCTGCATATCAGGGAAGTCAAGCTCAAACTTAAACTTTCCATCAGCTTTAGCTATCCAGTTCAAGCTAATATCTTTAAGTTGTGGCATTTCCTCAACTGTTGACTCGCTAATTTCGTTAAAATCAAGTGTGATCTTTCCTGGAATCTCGCCAGGTCTAATTTTTACAACATTTTTAAGGTATAGCTTATCAGTATGCCCTTTCATGGAAAGCTCAAAAGTGTCGGTTACACTGAAGAACCCTTTTTCTGCATTTACCAGCTTGATGCTCAGGTCGCCGTTACTGCTAAAGTCTTTAATGAAGCCATCACGCACACCCTCATATTTTTTAGTAAATACGTGATTTCCATAGATAGTACCACCAGCAAGTGCAATTGCGATTGCAGAAGCTAATATGATCCCTTTGCTGCTTTTTTGTTCGGTTTGTTTATTTGTAGACATTTTTATTATCTCTTATTTAATAGCTGATAAATGATAACACTGTGCAGTAATTCTTTCAATAAGTCATTGTTTTTTATTTGCCTTAATTATGAAGTGTGTTTGAAAAAACTAAGTATTTCTTCAAATTATTAAGTAATTTATTTGTGATATTTATAACAACTCTAGACTATGAATCAATCATTAGGTTGCAATTAAGTAAGAAAAACCACTTGATTTTACACTTAAACTTATCTTTTAATGGATTATTTTTGACTTTTTATTATGGAATTAAAAAATCTTTGCTGATAGAATTAAGAATGCAAAAATTTAATAATAATAAATAGGTGTACAAATGTCATCGGAAAAGAATACAAATTCAGTTAGCAGCACTGATAATGCCATTGATATTGAAAAGGAAATTCAAGGTATTACTCAGATGCAGCAAGAGCAAAATAGAATAAAGCTAGCGAAAGCTAAAGAGAAAGCTAAGAAAACACACTCTATAATCAATATCATTGCACTTTCTCTATGTGCTGGTGGCTTTTTCATGCTTAAAGATCGCATCCTTGATGATAATGGAGCCGTTAGTAGCCCTACAATGAAGGTGGTTTCGTTTTCTGATGTTAGTCAATGCTCTTCTTTTGTCGCAATAAATCCAGACTTTAAATCAATTAATTGTAATAAGCTTTCAGTTCAGGCTCATGAAAAGTCTGAGCAGACTGGTGGTGCATGGATAATGCTCAATGGTGAAAACGGTAAGAGATGCTATAACATTCCAAAAATGGATGGGTTTTCTGTAATCAAGCAAAAAAATGGCGATAAAGCTTTTAGCATTCCTTTGTACTACGTTAAGAATATCGACTTGAGCAAGCCAGGACTATATTTTCCTAGTGGTCATCAAGCACTGCTAAACAATGATGAGACAAAAACAATGCAAAACATAGCGATATACAATAAGCGCTCTGATGTTTGTAACTAAAAAAGGCGCATAGCGCCTTTTTTAATATAAATAAGTTTAATAAATAAAATAAAGAATAAAAAGAAACTATATGATCAAATATTTCTCACCTGAGCTGGTCAGTGACTTGCTCGGCGTATCATTACGCACAATAAATACCTGGATAAAATCTGAAAAACTGATTGCTTCTTCGCAACGAGGATTTACGCGAGAAGATCTGGCACATCTTGATGGATTGTCGTTTCTTCTTGACGATAAAATTGAACCAAATGTAACTCAATCCGTTAATTTAAAGTCTATTGAACTATTCAGTGGTGCTGGTGGAATGGCGTTAGGATTAGCCAATGCAGGATTTAATCACGTACTGCTTAACGAAATCGATAAGGATGCATGTGAGACTTTGAGAGCAAACATCAATGGTAATATTGTTAATGATGCAATTGAAAATATTGATTTTACAAAGTGGTATCGAAGAGTAAATTTGATTTCTGGTGGAGTACCATGCCAACCATTCTCACATAACGGAAACCGACTAGGGTTTGAAGATACTCGTGGAACACTATTCTATCAGTTCGCAAGGGCAATAAAAGAAGTTGAGCCAGATGCTTTTATTATGGAAAACGTAAAAGGATTAGCGACTCATGATAAAGGTAGAACGCTAAAGACTATGGTTTCAGTGCTTGAGGATTTAGGCTACAACGTTGAAGCTCCCAAAGTACTCAATGCGTTCCACTACGGAATACCTCAAAAGAGAGAAAGACTATTCATTGTAGGATTCAGAGAAGATTTGAAGATACAATTCAAGTGGCCTGCAAAAAACCCAGACATAAAAGTTGTCTCAGACGCTCTTTGTAGCGGCTCACTGTACCCAATAGATGTACCTGAATCCATAGGTCAAAAGTACCCTAAAAAGGCTCACGGGGTCTTTGAGCTGATTCCTGAAGGCGGTAACTGGCGAGATTTACCCGATGCTATAAAAATTGAAGTAATGGGAGCCAGCCTATTTAATGGCGGTGGTAATTCAGGGACGTTTAAAAGGCTCGCAATGGATAGACCATCCCCCACCCTAACCTGTTCACCAGCCCAGAAACAAACAGGGAGATGTCACCCTATAGAAACAAGACCATTATCCGTAAGAGAATATGCCAGAATCCAATCTTTCCCTGACCATTGGGACTTTAAAGGTACTATGGGAGCGCAATACAGACAGATTGGGAATGCTGTTCCACCAAAACTTTCCGAAGTACTAGGGGAAAGCATAGTAAAAGCAATAAAACCCATTTGAAATTTCCCACTGCATTAGCAGTGGGTTTTTTATCTAATTAATCCTTTGTGAGGATTAGTCTATACTTAGGCTCTTTACTTAGATAAAGGTCAGATACCCACTCACCAACAGTAACAACCTCACCGTTGAATAATTTAATAGGATACTTTTCCCTTTCCCAAGATGGCACACGCTGTTCTTGTAGGAATTTCTTTAAAGTTCGATTACAGCCTTTGAATCTAAACTTTAAGGATCCTTTGTACACTGAATCTTCTAGCTCTGTTGGTTCAATAGAGATACCAACATCCCCTTTCTTAGCAGGTAAGAAACTGACAGCCAGCCTTTGATTATCTTTAACAATATGCAGGGCATTATCAAAGAACATGATTTTTGTCTGATGTTCAATCTCTACGGTAAATTTAGTGTCATTTGATGACAAACCATTTAACCTTTCGATTAGATATGCAGTCTTTCCTGACGAGATTGCTTGATAACCATTGCTTTTAAGCCATGCTCTCACCAGTAGTGTTTGTGAATCACCATCTAGATTTTTCACAAAATCATTTACAATAAGTTTTTCTTTCTCTTGATGTGAGCAGTTTTTAAGCCATTCATTTGCTTTTTCAGCATTCATTTCTGAGGCAAGTTGACACAATGAAGCTGATTTTGAGATAGAGGATGATGCATTTCCCCATCGAGTTCTCAATAATGGAAGAACTTCATTCCTTAGGAAGTTTCGATCATAGTCAGAAGACTGATTTGATTCGTCCTCTACCCATTTCAAATCGTTTTCCTTTGCGTAAGCCATGAGTTCATCTTTAGAATAACCTAGAAGTGGTCTAGCAAGAATTCCATTACCCAAATCTCTAGTTGGGCGCATTGATGCAAGACCATCAACACCAGCCCCTCGCATTAATCTAAGTAAAAAAGTCTCTGCCTGATCATCCATGTGATGCGCAGTAAGTAATACATCTCCATCTGAAAGATTTTCAATGAAAAACTCATACCGACAATCTCTAGCTACACTCTCAAGATTGTTAACGCCTTTAAGGTGAAATTGTTTAGATTTGAATTTCGCTCCAATCTGCTTACAGAATTCAAAGCAAAAGCTCTCCCACTTTTCAGCGTTATCGGAAATCCCATGATTTACATGTAGGCAGTAAAGAGATTCATGAGATACGCGTGAAGCAGCGTGAGCTAGTACAACACTATCTACACCGCCACTTAAGGCAATATTGATTTGATTACCTTGGAAGTTCTCAATGACGGTTCTTACTGTGGATTGAATTTGTTCTGTAATAGTCATGATTTTTGCTAATTTTTGGATATTGTTTTGATTATACCCGCAAAAACATCAGAGTCAATATATATCTCTGTATGTTTTTTCATCATTTGGGCTGAATATCAAAAAAAACCTTTACACAGCACTTAAAAAAAGTAAAATCAAAATCAAATAAATTAACTAATAAAAATTATTATTATGAGAAATAAATTTGACGTTATAGAAGCATCAATAGATGACATAAGTGTGATTGGATTCATTATAAGCAAAACAGAGAAATCCATAAAAGTTTGTTATAGAGACCCAAAATCTGGCGAAATCGAAATGAAGAATACCAATGATGGCATAACCATCACTGGCAATGCCGATCCTTCCACTTTACCTATCTCACTAAATCAAGTACTTGAACATTACAAAGAGCAAGACTCTCGAATTTTCAAGAAAGGCGATAAAGTGTCATTCATTGACCCTAAATCCAGAAAAATACTGAAAGGGGTTATCGAATCCAATATGGGTGAATACTCTAAAGTTCTAATGGCTGACGGTTCTCACAAACGCGTTCTAAAGACATCTTTTCAGTAAGAATAAATAGCCAATTTTTTATTAATAACCACCAGAAAGCTCTGGTGGTTTTTTTCGTCATTTAATAAACACTTAGTTGCATTCATTCCGTTGAAGAATTTGAAATGAATTGTTATTAAACACAGTAATACTTTTTATTGAATATTAAAATTGTAATATCTGGCTCCATTTGTTATTCTATTAGTAGAAAAATATTAAAACTAAATAAATAATAACAAAGAAGAGAATTGATATGACAAATTTAACGAACAGACAGATCACAGATGTAATCAAAGATCGATCTCCTGCTGATATTTTGAAGAATGATGCTAAAATCGGATTCAAAGTTGAGCCTGGCAACCTAAAAGAAGATGGATTTACATTGTGCGCATCGTTCAATTTAAGTAACGCTGAACCTGCAATTAAGCATCTTCTACATAAAGCATTAGGAAGTAAGCGATCATTCGCAAACTTCACAACCTTAAATGATGGCACCAAACTGGACTCGTTCGTTATCAAGTCTGAATTCACTTCTTTCTCACTAGATACCGATCAGGATAAAACATATACTCTGGAAGATTTGAAAGGGAATAAAGATCTACAGAAAAAGTTCTTAGGTGAGTTTGCTAAGCGTCACTTTATCCAACCATTGAGAACTACAATGGCTGACTATATGGAAGTGGATAAGCGAAAAGAGATGAAAATTTCTGGAACCCCAACAGGAAAAGAGCAAAGCCAAGAATCCTTTCGAGGGAAAGTGGCTGAATATATTAAATCGTTTATTCCTGGCGCTAAAGGTCGAGAAGTCGGTCTAAGCATGTAGACCGAAATCTGACTTAAAAAAGCAGAGTCATCGACTCTGCTTTTTGTTATTGAACTTTAATTGTGATATCCGAAACATTCGAAAGTTGTTTCAGTTTCTCTTGCAGGTTTTTATGATTCGCAAGCTTTTCTCTCACTTCAATCACCCACTTCGCGTTCATTAGTGTTGATTTCAATATAAAAGTGTTTAGTAGATTGATATTCGTTGCCTTCATTAATCTAACTCTATACAACTTTCCACTTAAGTCTGTATCAAGCTTAATATCTTGATATTTTTTGAACATATTCTGGATATTGATTATCTCTACTTGGTATCCCATTGATTCAGGATCATAAATATCTAGTAGACCCTCTCCTGGTTCAGACAGGCTAATTGAAACTCTGTTTTCAGGGTTTTCAACAACATGCTTCACTGAATCTTCATCTAGAGTGTATACTTCCCAGTCTTGTTGGTCGTATTCAAAAACATCAATGAATTGCAATGCCTCATTGAAAAAGTCTTTAATTATCGTAGCTCGTTTTTTGATTGGATTGTCACTTGCCTTTTCTTCAAGAGCTGATGTAAAGATGATGGGCGCTAATGCTTTTCTCACAGCGGACAAAAATAATTCTTCATTAGGGAAAAATTCAGAATCACCTAACGATCTATTAACCCATATTTTTTTCTCATTATTCTTAGTGAACCTTAAGAGTTCATCATGATTATTGAACCCAAGAATCGAATAGAAGATATCTTTCATCTTTTGCTTTTCAGGGATTTCACCAATTCCAAAACTTTTCCCCAACTCAAGATCGTCTTCAGAAGGCAGGTTCTTTTCCCATATCGTGATAAATGAGTCCATTACCAACTGTAATTTTTTACGCGGGATAATTATCTTTTTTTGCATTACTTTCAATTCTCTTCATTGATTTATTTAATTGATATATAATAAATTAAAAACGAAGTCAAAGAAAGTCATGACCAAATTAATTAATTCAAAGGAAGCTAAAGTCTTAAGGGATAGGCTTACTCATGCAAATCTCGCAAGTAACCAGGAACCTATTGATGTTGCTATCGAATTGCTAGCAGCACATATTGAAACTATAGCTCCCATATTAAAGAAAAATCCGCATGAAATGCTGAGTGCTATTAGCCTTAATATCGTTAATGAACTTAAAGCTGCTGCTAACACAAACTCCACTCGGTATTTTCAGCTTATTGGAAGAACTTCAAATCTCATTAGTGAAAGACAGTACGCACTTGCAAATGAGCTTCTTAATCTTGGCGCATCACAAGAAGAAATTTTCTCTGCTACAAAACTGGTATGGTGTGATAACGATTTTTGTTTTAAAGGGTTTACATTCGACCCAATAAGGATAGACCCATCGTACTTAGCTATGATGTTAGATAATCCTCATAGTGATAAATACAGGGTTGCGTCACTGCTGAAGATGAACCCTCAAAACTCAATCTTCACTGCTTATCCTAAAGCTAAGCAACTATCTATCAGAATGGTTGAAGGGATGAGTGCTGCGGGGAGTTTAACTGTTAGTTCTTGTGAAATAAATATCTCAAAAGAAAAGCTTTTAGAGTTCTACAAAGCTAATGGCTTCGATCAGGCATGTTGCTATATAAATGAAGTAATCAACCACGAACTTGCGCACATTATTCAAAATTTTGAGCCAGGATGGTCTCGCGGTATGGCTGAAGCATTAACATTCCCGCATTACATTGGACAACTACTCAGCCAATCGAGAACGAGATTACTGAATGCATACCCAAATCTAAAAAAGGCTGTTGATACTTATGATCAATGCCGATTAGAACTCGCGCAAAAATATGAGTGCAACCCGAATGACATATTCGAATACATCAATGACGATGAAGAAAACCTCATAATTAGTTACGCTGATGAGATTGATAACCAACCTGAATCTAGATTTCTAGAGCGCCTAGAGGATTCAATTTATGAGGTTAACGGTAAGAAAACATTCTCAAAAGATGAGCGATTAAAATGGTACGAACACACTATTGGTGAATCGATGGCAAGATTTGTTGGGAGAATTAACAGTCAGTCAGGTTCTAACGAACCATCTAACAAGTCTTTTCATTTTCTCTCTGAATTCGCGATGTTAAGTCAGTATCCAAACATTCCTTTATTTAGGGGAAAAGAAGATTTTGAATATAATCACCAAGATTTACCGAACGAATACTACTCATCGTCTCTTGGGTTCATTGATTTCTATCAGAATGGACAGACGATAGTAAGCCTAGTTAGTGATAAGTGCAATATATCAACCATTGTGCATGAGTTCTTAGGACACTACGTTTATGAGAATGTGTGCAATGCTGCTAAGATGTCAGACTGTCCAGCGTGGTTAATTGATGGTCTTAAAGATCTTGATAATTCAATTTTCAAAGGTCTATTTAGTAAGTGCGCAAAGCACGAAAAGTTTTCTGAACATGCTGAAAGCTTGATGCTAACTAATGAAGCAAAACACGCCAGCCCAAAACTAAAAGCTGCTGCAAGAGTTCTTGAGAAAGAGTTAGCATCAACACTATCATCGGAATCGTTACACTTAAGAGAAGATATTCAAGAGTGTCATAGTTTTTCTAAGTTCTATTCAAGAATTATGGGCGGTGATGAGTCAAATGCAATCTCATTGTCCAGATAGCAAAAAGGCAAGCTTCGCCGCTTGCCCTATCTATTACTTTTTAGTTTGAACAGCCCAGTTGTTGCGTTTACGGCTGTTACGAAGTGCTAGATTACGTTTCATGATATATCTCCGAATTATTTTTTGTTTTTATATAAAATTAAAATCGAGAGCTTTGGGTGCTCTCGATTTTTAATTCGCAGCCAAGCTCTTGATAATTGAGCTTGGTATATCATTAAAGAAAAATGTTTTCTTCAATACCTTGCTTAGTAGCTTCTGTACTTAGCAGCTCAATTAGTTCGTCATTTTTTGTTTCTACAACCATTTGTACGGTTGCATACTGATGAATTCGAATTAACGATTCAGCAATTTGTTGCAAGTTATCGCAAGGAAGATCACGGAACATGCTAATACCTTCGACACTGTCATTAATCTTTTTATCTGTGATATTAATCTTAATGCCAGTTCGAACGGTAGGATCCGTCGATGGCGTAATAACTTTTATCATTGTAAAACCTGTTATATTGTTATTATCCCAACCAGAGAATATTACTGATTGTTTTTGTTGTTGTCAATAGATTATCTATTTAATATCTAGCGGAATTTCTTCTGGAGAAGGACTCCATTCAAAAAGCCCAGAAACAACGTTCTTACAGAAATCCAGAATGATTTCCCACAAAAATTGTGCCAGAGGCTTAATCAAACCCATGAAGTTTGAAACATACTCATTTACGTCTTTGTCTGTCACGTATGCATAAAACGCAACTAAACCAAGCAGAAAGCAAAAAACGATAAAGAGAAAGCCTGCAATTTTTTTTGCTAGCCCCATAATAAAATAACCTTTCTTTTAATTTATGATTAGATTATACATTCATTGGGATTAGAGTCAAGCATTTAAAATTCTTTCTTTTTCCATGTCTTCTTATGGGATATAATTTGAGCTTAAATGAGGATAATTATGAATATAAAAAACACAATCTGCTTACTCTCTATCCTACTTTCCTCTAATGCCTTATCCACAGAAGTAAAATCAATTCCCCTACCATTAGGGGTAAGCTTTGGGATGACATTAGAGCAAACGAAGTCATTTTTAAGTGGTTACGAGCTAAGTGTGCCAAGAGGTTATCCGAACACTATTGTGGTTGATAATCCTGACTCTCAAAACTTCATTTATAAACGGCTAGGCTTTTACTTTAATGATCATGGTCTTCAGTACGTCCAGGTGCAATCCAAAACTATCGGTAATGATCCTTATGGCAGAAATGGCGTTACGCTTTACTATAGCGAAAAGAAGCGGATATTAACTGATAACCCTTCTCTTGATGTTGTTCACTTTGAGTTTGCTGATAGACGAAACACATACGATAAAACCAGCTTTTATCAATGCCTCAACTATCTTAATTGTGGTAAATACAAAACATACCTTTTAAACGGTGATGAAGTGAAGGTGCTTTTGAGCCTAAACCCTAAAAGTGATACTGAAGGGTATATAAATATTGATTATAAAGGCGATTATTGGGATCGGTAATCCAGCAGCAAGGGAAAAGAAATGATTTTAACAAACAGTATCGATATTGATTCTAAGTTTCTAACGAATCAAGATGAGTTATATACACTCAACTTATTAGATAGCAATATAAGGCTTGAGTGTAATTCACATGAATACAATGACCTTAAGAAAGCTATTGTAGCCTCATATGAGCTAACTGAAAATTCAAACCACTGGATTCAACAAAGAGTTAAAACAGTATTGAAGGCTCATAGAGCAGCGTTTGATTTTTTGGTTCATGAAGGTTACTTCAGTGAACAATTTGTCATTACAGACAAGTCTTTTGATAAGAATCATTTTAATCGTTTACAGATGACGATTGAAGATTTTCTGCATAAGTACATGAATTCAGTGAAGGGATTTCCTGTAGCTACAAGGGAATTATTTGACTTTCTTAATAGAAAAATTGGAAACAAGACCGAAATTAGCATCAATGATGGCGAAAGTCAGCTTAATGAGTGGAACAATCTCAACCATAATTTTAAACCACTAAACGAAGAAGAGAAAAAGAAAAGGTATAAGCTGGAACCCTTTTGTGTCAGTAATGCCTCTGTATTTATTGGGTTTGTTAGACCTGAAACTACTGTACAAAACATTCTAAAAATCAAAAATGGCTCAATAACATTTGAAGTCAGTGGCGATGATGTACTAAAAATGTACAAACTATTTCTTACAGAAGATCAATTTAACCTACATAAACAAGGCATAGAGTGCTGGAAACTATTTGATGACATAATTAAAGCGAACAAAATCTTTTTTGATAATTTAGAAACAATTGGCTTTGATAAAAAGTGGGCTGAATTCAAGTCGGACGAAGAGCTTAACAAAAATAGACTTTCAGATATCATGACTGAATATGATCAAGCGCTTATCAGCATCGATACCTTATCATCATACATATCGAAGCATTAGTGATTTGCTCAATTTGACCAATAGTGATTTGGCATTGTTAAATGCCAGATTTTTTGTTCCGCAAAATAGAAAACTCCAGACCGAAGCCTGGAGTTTCTAACTAAAACAAAATTAGGGATAAGAACATCAAATTATCTTAAACAAAAATGGCAAAGGATAAAAACAAGGTCTCTGTAAAAGCCTGGATACCAGACCTTCACAATGCAGTCTCGGAATCGGAGCAATTCATGAATCGCGTCCTTCGTTAATAAATAACGATATTATGCTCGAAAACTGCATTTAACTAATTGACTATTTCCCGATAAATCAACAAGTTGAATTGGTGGAGATGGGCGGATTCGAACCGCCGTCCAAATGTATTCCAGAAAGCAAATACTTACAGCTTTATCTTCTCTTATCATTAACAATTTAGGCTGAGAGAGACAATCACCTAAATGTCTTCAGCACATCCCATACGGGTTACTACGCAATATCGGCTGTATTTCTTGCGCTCTTCCCTAATCTAATAATGACCCATGCATATACAACACCGATTAGGGCTGGTGTTGTGCATGAGGCAACCTACTGGTTATTAAGCAGCGATTGCAGTGAAATGTTCGTCGTTTGCGAATATTTTAATTTCGGTTTTTTTACGAGGCCAACCGACCCTCGGCTGATTGCAGACCTTCCAACACCTGTCGAGACCTATTTCATCCCCAAGCTTTTACAGAAACCTATTTTTTAAAGAACTTTGGTTTGTTGCTAACCTTTGATGTTGTAAATAATACACTACCTAAATTATTTTGCAAATGTTTTTTATGTTCTTTTTAAAACAATTTGGAAATTTTTGTCTGATTGCTCATTACATAGTCAATGCGCTGCGATTTAACCCCATTTGCTCAACTCTTTCAACTAAGCTTACTAAATCACTTGAACGGTAAGATTCAATATAGTCAACCGCCTGCACGTTGTGAATAGCCAAAGAGTTCAGAGTCTTGTCATAAACACCATCAATGTTCTTGATCTTCAATAAGATCGGGAAATGCTCTTTACCCATATCTTTTTTCAACTCTAGAAAGTCAGGATGATCAGAGCTAACAATGTTTGCACCAGGCTTAACCTGAAGGAATGCTATCCCCTTACTATTTTCGGTATCTCTATCCTTAAATGAAGAACGAGCATTAACAGCATTCTTTAAGTCTTTGGAAGCATATAATGCGCGACCTAAGAAGCTAGGTATCATACTTTGCTTCAATGCTTCTTCACTATCTGCTTCAAACCGATCAATGTTCCCAAAGTCCATACTTTGCGCGATAATCTTTCCCGAAAAGTCTATTTCATCCGTTCTGTTCATTCTGGATATAAGGTTGATCGCCCCCTTATTCATATCAGACAATCTATCTGGAGAAATTCCTTTTGGAGTAAACAACGTAACTTCGTCGCCATCAAACTTAGCGCCTAAAGTGTATCCTTTCATCAAAAATAGCTTCAAAACTGTACGTTTGTTTATGTTAGCTAAAGCCTCTTTGCTTTCACTACAGTCTGGCTCGATAAATTCAGCAAGATTTTCTGCTGACACCGTTCTTTCATAACGCAGTTTATCGGTAAAGATCGCGTGATGGAATTCCGTTTGATTACTCTTTAACCACTCTTTTGATTTTTTGAATACTTTAAGGTTTGTTTTCATTTTTCGAGTTTTCTTTATTATTAATAACCAAACAATTATATCATTTAATTCTTAATAAAAAAATATGCCGCTAACTACGCCTTAGTTAGCGGCTTATTCATAAGGTCTTTTGTAAGTTTTAAAGCATATCAGGCATAAACTTGAATTCTTCAAAGACTGACTCACAATGAGATTCAAGCTGTTCCATTGTTACCTTTTCATTTGAAGCTGTAGCTTTACATAGCGTAAATGTTGCCATGTTGGTAAAGGCTCTCTTTAAAAATACAAAATATCCAATTTTAGCCAAATTTAAAGCCTCTGGATCAGGCTTTCGTAAGTACACACAAAGTTGACCGCGATACAGGCTTAGGATGAATGATTTGGTTTCAACCTTCTCTCCGCTAAAGCCACCAGCAGCCTCTATTTCTTTTACCCTGATATTTGGTACTCTCCCTTTGCCTTCGATAATGTACTGTACGCATTCAATAAATTTAACCTGATCTTCACTTAGGTTATTCTGTCTTGCGGATTTAACTACAGAATCCCAATTTGAGTAATGACCAATTCTGCTCTCTTTTTCCTCACCCGTATTCTTACTTCTGTGATGTTCAGAGTTAAATACACCCCATCTACCAAGTGTAATGTTGTGTGCAGTAATTGTGAGGACTACGCCATTTTCATATATCTTCATTAATTTAATTCCTTATTATATTTATTGTTATTATAAATTTTATCACTCAACTTTCAATCTGAACGATTTGATAAAGTTGACATCGAGCATGAAGTAAGCCATAACCTCATTCGACTTCTCTTTCATAAGTCTTTCATAGTTTTCCGAATTAGCTTCCCCGTAAATACGCTCTACAATAGGCCAGACCGATTCATCTGTAATATCCTGGTAACTCCACCCAATATGGATAATTCGCGATGTTGTGAGCGCACTGAGAGCGTTTAGCTGTTGCTTTTGATCGCCAAATGAAAGTCCTGATGATTCCATAAAATCCTTAGAAAGCTGGATAAGGTCAGGGAAAGTCTTAATAACAGAGTTTTGATCTGTAACAATATTTGCTTTGTCATTATTTTCAATGCAGTAGTCCATTAAAAATTCTGCAAATTTTCTGGTCAATTCATCTTTGTTCAAGACATGCCTTCCATAGACAACTTTTGAATATTTAGGGTTATCATGAAACGCCGCATGTTGTAAGCGAATCAGAGACTTTATCGAATCATGAAGCTCGGCTCTGTCAGAGCTTCTATTAAATGAAAGGTATGATGTAAAACCTTTAGAAATGTTATCAACAAATCCAAACTCAAAGGAATCAAAGTCTTCGGTGGCGCTAAAAAGCTTATCAAGCAACTTTCCGATCTTGTAATCCGCGCTATTAATACCATCATTCGAATCACAACATCTTCTAGAAGTCTTAATCCACTCAACTATTTCATCGCAAACCTGAATGCCTTCAGGTGTGAGTTTGTATGCAAATGCAAAAATCGGATTAGAGTATTCAAAGCTATCTAAAGCAAACAAGAGTCGATTCACTTCTTTCAACTTGCAGATTTTAACTAAATCATCAAATTCAAAATTCATTTTATTCCTTAACACTCCTTACGGAGTGAGTTCACAATGGGGTTCACTTATTCTTTATTTATCTCGACATAATAAAAAAAGGGTAGCTAAAAAGCTACCCTCTTAATCATTTATCAATATTAGAAAATGATTTCAGTTTTAATTGAACCCGAAACTACGTTGTCAGTCACTACAATTTGTAGTTGTGGAACGATTTCGTTTGTTTTTCTGTCACGAATCTTACTAAAGATTACTAGAACATCACCGCCGTAGCGAAGTAAGCGACCACTAATGCTGATTCGGTTAAGGAAGAACATTTCAATGTCCATTTCGCTTTGAATCGCTGGCTCACACAGTTCAGCGTTGAACTTTTCATTGAAAATAGCTGTGTTTTCTACTTTATTAAGTTGAGTAAGCAGCTTTTCAATAAGGCTCTGGTCATTAACTGTGATCGTGTTAATTGTGTCAGAGTTAACGATTGATGATTGACCATCACGTTTCACTTGAACAGCACATTCATCGTATTGCTCAATTTCACCATCAATTTTGATACCGTTCTGTAGAAAGATATTAAATGACTCACTGTTCAGGTTTTTCGCTTCTTTGATAAGCGTATCAAGTGTGATTTTGTAAATTTCTGATTTAATCATTATCACTACTCCCCTGATTAGTATGCTTTAGCTTTTGGAACTTCACAGTTTACAGTTGAGATAGCATCCCAACGTACAAGCTGTAGACCGCCAAAGTGGTTCATGATGATTTGTACTTCATCGTCACACACTACTGGTTCACCTTTGATTGGTGTGCCGCTTACTGTGTAGTTAGCAACAATCAGTGAAGAGTTGCGGTTTTCTGCAAGATTACGCACCTGACGGAAGAAGTGCTGTTGAAGCTTATTTACCGTAGGAGTTGGCGCATCTTTCTTGTTTTGCTCTGCAAATAGAGCATCAATATCCAATACTAGAGCTTTCGAGTCTTTGCTCATGTTGTGAGACTCTTGGCGCTTAGGAGAAAGAGATGCTAGTGCGTCCCAAGCAATTACTTGCTGGCTCTTGCCGTGCGAAGCTAGCACCAAACCAGTTTCATCTACCATGATAACTGTGCCGATTAGTTTTACGTCATTCTTCAAGAATGCAAAGACTTCTACGTCTTTAATTGCTTTTAGGTATGCGTCACGTACTGAGGTGATTTTAAACTGGTTTTTCATAATCTTTTTCCTATTAAGTTTGTTTGCTATTATTCAGCGTTGTTATTAATTATACATATTTAAGATTGCTGGTCAAGTTTTTATTAGTCACCAAGTTTTCTTAAATCTGTTTGGAGGTTTCCCTCTCTGTTGTTGCTAACTATATAACTGTGCGGTTCACCTGTCAACAATATTTTTATAGTATTTTAAAAAAATCGCCTCATAAGAGACGATTTTAATTGGAAGGTAGATGATTACTTGTTTCTGAGGCTATATTTCATTACTGAAAGACCGATAACGCCAGAGATTGCCGAACCAACCAGGATAGGTAGCTTATACTGCACAGTAGGGTCGTCGAAAGAAAGACCTCCAATAAACAAGCCCATAGTAAATCCAACACCACACAATGCTGCGATACCATACATTTGAAGCCAATTTGCGCCTTGTGGCATTGGTGCAACTTTTGTTTTTACAAGAATGAATGCTGTTGCGAACACGCCAAATTGCTTACCAACAATCAATCCAAGGATAATACCTAATGAGACATTGCTAGTTAGACCACTAATATCTTGTGCTGAAATTGCCACCCCTGCATTCACAAAAGCGAAAATCGGTAGAATGAAGAAGCTTACTGTTTCATGTAGTGTATGCTCCAAAGACTCTAGCATTGAGCGTCTTTCATGCGTTTTTCCTTCATTGTCATAGATTTTACGTGGCGACATTGGAATAAACATGCCTAATACAATACCTGCAATGGTCGCATGAATACCGCTCATGTATACACAGTACCAAAGCACAAAACCAATAATTGCAAATGGAGCAAAGTTTTCTACGTTTTTCTTGTTCATGTACCAAAGCACTAAAGAACAAACAACTGATGCAATTAGATAGTTATAGTTCAATGATTCAGTAAAGAAGAAGGCAATAATGCCGATCACCATAACATCATCAAAAATTGCTAACGTCATCAAGAATACTTTTAGCGATGTTGGCGTATTTTTACCAGCAAGTGCCAATAACCCGAATGCAATTGCAATGTCGGTTGCTGCGGCAATAGCCCAACCATTCTGTGTTTCTGTACCAAAGTTAAAGAAGTGGTAGATAGCAATAGGAACAATTAGACCACCTAGTGCAGCGGCAGCAGGTAGGATCACATTTCTTGGATTGCTTAATTCACCGCTTACAAATTCCCGCTTAACTTCAAGGCTAATCAGGAAAAAGAATACGACCATTAATCCGTCATTTACAAAAAAATGAAAATCTTTCTCAAGATCGATACCCAGCAGTTTGAGAGTAAACTCACTATGACTCAAATGGCTGTACATTGTATACAAGCCTGTATTTGCCACCAGCATGGCGATTGCAACAGATGCAATCAGCACGATGCCAGTTGCAGTCTCCATTTTGAAAAAGGACTGAACACTAGAAACAAAGTTCTTCATTTACTACCTCATTTTTATTTGTTAATTAATTGTCAGAATTGTGTTTTACAATACTGATAGCATTCAAAAGCCCAAAGCGGTTGAGTTCGCTTTAGGCTTGAAATCTTTAAGGTTATTTAGTCACTATGACTGACTTTATATTCGGCATTATACATACGTTAATTTTATGGTCAATTATTTTTTATCTCTTATTGAAATTGTTATCAGCCCTGTTAAAATGAATGAAAAATAAAGGGAAAATCATGAAAGAATTACATTACCTTTTCGAAAAGACAACGCACAATCTTGATCAGTCAACTGGTCGAGTTCTTTTTGCTGGTGACATTCATGGGCATTACAGCGATTTCATGCGCGAGTTAGAAAAGCTAAAGTTTGATCCTAATAAAGATGTTGTCTACTCACTCGGTGATTTAACTGACCGTGGTAAAGAAAACTTACAATGCCTAGAACTAATCAATGAGGATTGGTTTAAAGCTATGCTTGGTAATCATGACCTCTTTATGCTTCTTTTTCTAATTACGGGTGAAAATGAAGGCTCATTGCCTGGTCGTATGTGGTTTTCCCCTCGTACTGGTGGAGCATGGTTTAAAGATTTAAATTCAGCGCAAAAAGATCGTGTACGCGAACTAGCACAAATTTTAAGTCTTAAACCTTCTGCAAGACAAGTAGACATACATCACTCAAATGGACTAACTAGATTTGGTCTTGTTCATGCTGAAGTACCAAACAATGATTGGAATTTCGTTTTAGACAAGAAAAAGCTAGAAAACCATGCTGACGTTGTTACAGAAAGCAGAAAAAAAATTAAATCTTTTGTACATGATCGCGTTAAAGTTCATGACATTCCCCATGTTAAAAACATTGATATTTTAATCTCTGGACATAGCATTGTTAATAAACCTCTATGGTTACATAACCATCTTTATATCGATACTGGATCGTATAAACCAGATGGATATATCTCAGTGTTAGACCAAGAAGAGATTAGATTAAGCAAAAAAATGTATAACATATCTTAAAATTGGCTTCTGCCATTGGCAGGAATATTATTGCTCTATTACTATTACCTTAAGGCTATGATCTATTAAGTTGAATTTTTGGTTTTAAAGGGTTAGTTTTAGCATTGGTTAAAGAAAGGATCTTATATATGAAGAAGATTTTAATACCAGCGATTTTAGCAGCATCGTTCACTCAAGCTGCTTCAGCTTCACAATTTAATGAAGGTTGGGAGTTTTCATTGGGCTTAGGCGGAGCTTACAGCGCGAGTGAAGACATAACTATTAAACGAGACAACGCATCCGATATCGAGCTTGGAGACGTTGAATTTGAAAACAAGCCATTCCAGGCACCGCTTTATTACACCATTCGTGGTGGAAAATGGTCTCTAAATGATGGATGGGCTGACTCAACAGCTTTTGAAATGGAGCTTATTCACCACAAAATCTATGCTAAAGGCAGTGACCTCAGTCAAGGCGTATCAAAGTTCGAAGTGACTGATGGTTACAATCTACTCTATGTGAACTACGCGGTGAAGAAAGACCATTGGATTGCTCGTGCAGGTATTGGTGCAGCGATTCCTCACCCTGATGTGATCATTGACGGAGAGCGCACACATGGTGGATATCAATTGGCAGGTATTACTGGTCAACTTTCACTTGAGCGAGAGTTTGAGTTGAATGAGACTTTTGCTCTGGGTATTGAAAGCAAAGTTACCTACTCATATGCAGATATCGATATAGACGGTGGTAGCGTTGAAGTACCAAATACAGCCATTCACTTGGTTGCAAACCTAAAATACCGTTTATAAGAAAACACTAAAAGAGGGGTATAGCCCCTCTTTTCAATGATTTACACGCAGTTCCCTTCCAAACTTTTGAATTTATCAAAATTTTTCAATTTAATTAAATCCTCAAATTTCATCTTTCCAAGCATTGTGATTGATCAAGTTTCACTCATGGAAAATCTGTTTTTGATCATTTACAAAGATCGCACATTGCTCAATTGTCAATAAAACGCATCCAAATCACTATTTTTTTAACTATTTTTATTTGACATGAATATTTTTAGTCTTATACTCCACATTGTTCTTTGATTTATTACATCTCTGAGAGAGGAAGTCATTATGAAGACATTGGAACAATTGGCTAACAGCACCAAAGGTCTTAAGAAAACAAAAGACGGTATAACAGCTAGCTTTGATTTATTGTACCTAGAACCAGGATACAACGTCCGTGACGTAAACATTAATCAGGTGTTTAGCTTCTCCAAATCATTTCTTCGTGGTGAGCTTATCCCTCGACTAACAGTTCAACCAATTGAACTGAACGGCAAAACGGTTCTTAAGGTTATCGATGGTCAGCACCGTTACTTTGGTTACAAGCTGGCAATGCGTGACAAATCGTTTAAAAGTGAAGGTTTGGATGTTGTCGAATTCTCTGGCAACCTACGTGATCAAATCATTCACATGGTTCACGCGAACAGTGGTCGTAACCTGACTAACCTTGAGCTTGCAAAAGCGATGCTACGTCTACAAGAAGAGAATGAGACTCTTGATAGCATCTCGAAACTGTTCAACGTTAGCATTTCAACAGCAGCAAACAATATCGCTGTAGCGCGTTTCTCGAAAGAACATCCTGATTTCGACGTTCTTATTGATCACAACATTGTTGGTATGTCAGTGATTGCTTCAAACATCACTAAGCATAAAGAACGTGCTTACCAACGTCTATGTGGCATGATTGGTTTCGAATCACTTGACCTAGCTCCAATTCGTAACGTTCCTCAGATGACTGACAAGATAACTGAGGAAGAGTTTGAAGCGAAAATGACTAAGTACAAGTCAGAAATCGCTAAGATCAAGAAGCAAGTTGCAGCAAACATGAAGCAGCTTAAGCCTAAGAAGGTTGAAAAGGAAACTGTAGGCAATATGTCTACGCTTATTTCTGACATCACTCTTCTAATCCGTAACAGCAAACATAAGAGTAATGCAGATGGCACGGTCTCGATCCGTTTGGATGGACCGATGATCAAAGCTCTGTATATTGCTAAAGCTGACATTGATGAAGTTGACTCGCACAACCTGAATGCTATCGAAATCGGTAAGCAACTAGGCATGTCTGAAGAAGAGCTGGCAGAATATCAAGTGGTACAGAAGCAAGCTATTGCTGAGGCTGCAAGCAAAGCTCCTGAAGCTACACTACCTGTTGATAGCTCTGAAGAGCTTGAGGAAGAAACTGGAACTCAAGTAACTGTTGATATCGTGGACGAACAACCAGTAGACGACTTCAACCAAGATCCAGGTGGCATTGATGAGTTCGACGCTTACGATCCAAACATCGACCCTCTTCTTGATGAAGAACAAACAGCATAATCGAACTTTGAAGCTTTAGCTTCTTAATAAAAAGCCATAGCACATGCTATGGCTTTTCTGTTTTTGAGCCGTATCAGTCAAAACTCAATACAGTATCAATCTCACACTCATCAGCTTCAATTAGCACCCTATCAAGCTCTGAGGATAGCTTTTGAGCATTTTCTAGAGAAAGGGTAATCCTCTTACCATCTATATTTAATGTTACTCGCTTTGGCTCTGTTGTTCTCAACTTAACTGCGATAACTTTCTGTTTCTCTTTACATGACTTTCTAACTTGATTGATCAATCCCTTTGACTTGAATATGAAGTCATTTGGATTCGGAACGCTATCAATCTCTGCTTTTAATAACTTAAGCTCAACAAAAATCTCTAGACCAAACTCCTTAGAGATTTCATCCTCATTATGATTGCACGACTTAATGAGATCCGATAAATGAATAAACCATCCATTTATAAAAGCTTTTTCTACTTTAAACTGTTTACTCTTCAGCCACATAGCTGAGCAGACTAAAACTGACAACAAGCTAATATCTATTGCTACCAGAGCATCATCAAAATAGTTACCGTCTTCCAACTTGCTTAAAGTAAGCACAGTCAAAAATGGAATTAGTGAAACCGAAATCACCTTGGTTACTGAAACTTTATTAAATTGTTTATTTTGATATAATCCCATGAGCATTGGAATTATAAATACAACAAACATAAACAAAGCCCATAAGCTGCTGGTGGATGTTAAACTTCGTATCAGGTATGAATATTCATGATCCGTGAAGAACACAACACCAACAAACAATGAAGTCATTAAGAAGTAACTAACTGAAATCATCGATAAAGCAGTGGGGTTGTTCCATTGCTCAAAAACGTATTCAGCTTCTTCTTTAATTTTTGCATAATTCATCATGGCATAAGACACACAATTACAGTATAAATGTTGATTATTAATGAATGTTTTTACTGTTTTTAAACATACATTCAATACCTTTCAGAGTCAATGTATTTTTTATGTTATATAAAAAAGAATTGACTTTTAACCCAACAAATGTAGAGTAAAGTGAAAATGAGCAATAAACCATTACTTCGATCAGATTTAGATACAAAGTACATCGCTGTTAATAAGCAAGGCGAATACAAGATATACGATAATCAAAGTGACTGCGCTGTTGATCAAGATTCTATCGTAACACCGATTAACCGACATACACGAGTCAGAACAAGCTCTGTAGAAATGTTGGCGCAGATACTTGCTGAGACGGAAGGCTATAAAGAAATAGTCACTGACCTTCCACAAGAGCATTTTGGGGTATGTCTTGATTATCTGTTTTTTAAACATCCTGAAGTATTCGAAACAACAGAACCTGCAAAACAAGAAGCATTCTGGAATACTCAGAGAATGAGACGAAAAACCATTGTTGAATCTGTAGAAGCATACTATCACCACGCAAATTAGAGAGGACAATATGTCTTTAAGATACGAACATCCTAAAATGACTTTTCATACTGATCGCGAAGATGTATCAATTGTTGCTGTATTTCTTAAGGGTGAACAGATTGTATCTACAAAGTCTATTCTGTATTTCAATAACCAAAGTGTTCCTAATAGCGGCTATATGCCATCACAGCACGGTGATCATGCTATTATCAACCTTGATGGTGCTTACCAGTCTGGCTATCAAGATATTTTGATTTTCACAATGCATGATTATCAGAATAACTTAGATCCTAGCCGATTGTTTCTTGTAAACAATGAGGTTCAACCTACTGAACTGGCATCAGCTCGACCATTCTCAACAAAGAACATTGAGGGTGTCCAAGCAGGAATGAACTTGTGTTTTCATATCTCGCTCGATGATTATTTTAGAACGCGTCGAGTATCACTTAATCAGATCCCATCCTGGCGTTTCAGCCAGAAAAGTGGTTATTTCGAAAACACTAGTGATACCCTACAGTCGATTCTTGCTAACAGTTTTGATTATTTAAGCATTCCATTAAAGAAATAAAATTATGAATAAAAACATTGAATTAATTAATAAAAGCATTACGTACATCGATCAAGTAATTGAGTCGTTAAACGATACTTCAGACGAATTAACAAAAGAAGCTATCGAGGGTTACGGATTTATTGAAATCAAAGATGCTGTGAAATCCGAGGATCTATCTGAATCTACGATTCATAGCTACCTACTTTCATTAATTCATATCTTTGACGTTTTGGATGAAGAGCTTTGTATGGAGCCAGATTTTTACGACCTAAAAGATGAGGTTGAATCAATCTCTCTTTCATAGATTGTTATCATCTTATTGATTTTTCATTGTTTTATTTCCGAGTTCTTTACCTTAATGCAAAATTTGAATTTAGGTGTTTACTTAATTCATTTTTTGCATTAAGGTATATACATAAGTTGAAACAAGGACTCAGAATTATGAAAAACAAAACCCTGCTACTAATAATTGACGCACAAAATGATTTTTTTGACATCCCTGAAAGTGTCTTGAAATACCGCCCTACTCTTCCAGTGCCAGGGTCATGGGCTGACGCTCAGCGCCTATCCGATTTTATCAAATCGGAAAAATTCAATATCGACTCCATCTTTGCTACTTTTGATACCCATAGTGAATACGATATCAGCCACTGCTCTTACTGGATTGACTCTGAAACTGGAGAGAACCCTCTTCCGTTCACAGAAATTACCGTCGAGAGCTTTATTTCTGGTAAGTACACAACAAGCGACCCCGCGTTGAAAGAACATGCGCAAATGTACCTACAAAGCCTTAAAGACAATGGAAAGCCGAATCACTTCATTTTCCCTAACCATTGCATACCTGGTACTGAAGGTTACGAAATTGTGGCTCCAGTAGCAGAAGCATTGGCAGAGTGGAGTCAGGCGAAAGAGAATAAGTCAATTGAACGATTCAATAAAGGTGAAAACCCTAACTATGAGTTTTTTGGACCTTTTGAATCTCAAGTTGTAGTTGAGCATGACGACGAAACCAAGCTAAAAGTCGATGTCATTAAAAACATGGTGGATAACTTTGATTCCATTCTAGTTAGTGGTCAGGCGTTATCTCATTGTGTTGGAACAGGCTTGAAGCAAATCATTGACTGTATTGAAAGCAATTACAGTGAAGATGAAGCTAAATCTCATATCTCTAAAATTTCGCTGCTAGCAAATACAACTTCACCAGTTGGCGGGTTTGAGCAAGTTGGGACAGAAATCATTGAGTTTTTGAAGCACAAAGGTGTTCAAATTACGGATGTATAACTAGTTTTGTTAAAAATATCTATTAACAGAGGGCTTGATTAGCCCTCTTTTTTATATATAATAAAAACAGCCAATAAAATCAAAGAGATTAATAATGGAAATTTTAAAACCTAAATACCCAAGAACGTATCACTTACCGTTCAGTGAAGCGGTATTTAATGATGATAAATTAGCTGATGATTTTTCCATGATGGATGGCGAAGAAGTATGCGTGTCAATTAAGAAAGATGGGCAATGCACAACATTCACTTCGGACTATATTCATGCTCGCTCTGCTGAGATGAATTCACACGAATCATCTACATGGGTAAAACAGCTTCATGCAAAAATCCGTTACATGATGAACCCGAATCATCGTATTTGTGGCGAAAATCTATACGCCAAACATAGTATTCATTACAAGAACCTACCCGACTACTTCATGTGCTTTAACACATGGGATCGTGATACTAACATGTGCCACTCATGGGACGAAACTGTAAAGATCTCCGAAAGTCTGGGATTAACAACAGTAGAAGTTGTATATCGCGGCATTTTCGATATGGATAAGATTAAGGCTATCTTCCAAAATCTGGATAAAGAAAAGGAAGAAGGTATCGTAGTTCGTCTAGCGCGAGGCTTTCACTACGATGAATTCCAGAAATGTGTGATGAAGGCAGTTAGAAAGGGACACGTTCAGACTGATCAACACTGGTCACATCAAAAAGTCGTGCCAAACGAATTGGTTCAGTGATTTGGTGACTAAATGCTTGGTTTTCTATTTCGAATAAAGGTTTTGGAGCGTTTGGGGTTAATAAAGAACTATTCATCAAACAAAATGTTCAAAAGACCCATAATCCATGCAGCACTATTCATAACTGAATTTTTATTGATTGGTTTCTTTTATTACTACTTAGAAAATTATGTAGTTGTAGATAGCGATCCAATCAGTTTATCAAATTCATATTACTTTACCGTGATAACAGCATCGACAGTTGGATACGGGGATCACGCCCCTGGAAATGTCTTAACGCAGTGGTATGTGATTATTTTTATGATCCTGTACCTACCGACTAGATTTATCTATACCGCTGGTGTAGCTGGCTTTTTGTTTAAGCATCACAGAGAACTTAAAAAAATTGGACGATGGTTCCCTATGTTAAAGAAACACATAATTGTATATTGTGACTCATCAACTATTGAGAGAAACAACTTTTTGTGGCTTAAGCGGTTTGTGGGGCAGCATCGGAAATCGCTTAAATACTGTAAGACTCCAATCTTATTAGTGAACAACAATCAAGACGCTAACAACAGCCTAATTAACTACTTCACTGAGTTTTCAGACGAGTTGAAAGGTGTTGAGTTTGTTAATGCTAATCTGAACGAAAAGCACTTCTTTGAAAAGATTTCGATTGATCACGCGGAGCGTGTCTATATTCTCGCAGACGAAAATGATGTTTCTACTGATAGTGATGTTTTTGACATGGTTTATCGCATCGAAAAGGAAACATCCTACAGTAATGGTGTAACCGCAGAAATAGTTAACGACAGAAACCGAGAGCGTATTCGAAACTTGGGAGCAAATGTAATCCTACGACCAAATCGCTCTATGCCAGAATTATTGGTTACGTCTACAATTGCTCCTGGCGCTTCTCAAATGGTTGAAGAGATTGTTTCACGCGGAGGTGATAGCATTGAACGGTTTGAAATTGACTGTTCTGAGTTTCGATGGGGAGATGTGTTATATCAGTTATCGATGAATGATGTAGGTATAGCAACGGCAGTCATTTATAAAGATGAAAGTGTTGATTCTAATCCATGTGGTAAATCTATAATCAAGGATGCAAAAGCTCTATTAATACTTATTCATGAAATGAAAAATCGAGATTATGATCAAGTACAAAACAGGATTAATGAAGTCATTAATGACGTTTGTAGATCTAGTTAAGGTTATTTTAATTATTAAAAAGCACTCTTTTGGAGTGCTTTTTTTAATGTATAATTAAATAAAAACTAAATGGTAATATTAATGCTTGGTAAACATACTGTCTCAAACATCAAAATGATCGCAAAAGGTAAGCCTTCTCTCTACGTTAAATTGGGAAAAGAGCATATCACTATCAGTTTATATATGAATTGCTCTGACAAAACTGAAAGCATCACTATAAATGAAAACCAAAGGGTTTCAGTAATTGGTTCTATTACTGCGCTCAACACCAATGAAAGCATAGGTGGAAAGAACGCCTATAGAATTTTAGGGACTGTTGGCGCATATCCTGGTTTTGGTTCTTTGATGTATGAAGCACTTCTTTATGAATTGAATACAATGTCGGAAAGTGCGGTGCTGATTTCTGATAGAGAGTCAGTTAGGGGTGAGGCTGAGAATATCTATCACAAGATGAATGAGTATGATGGGATTGATACTTTTAAGATCCCTGTAAACCATTCATTGTACTCTCACGATCTTCAAATAGATGTATTTGATATTATCCTAGAAAACTCCAATCTTGATGAATATATGGATTATGATGAATTCATAGAAAGAGTTGAGTCTGGAGAGATTTCACCATATGTTCTTAATATGGCGTATGCATATAATGGAAGCTCAATCGAAACTCAGAAATATCTAAATATTCTTAAACTAAATCATCAATCAAGAAATTTATCTACAAAAGTCCTCAACGACATTGAATCTGAAAGCGCAAGCTTGGGTGATTATGTAGATTGCAATCGAAATGAACTGATAGATCTGCGAGACAGGAATTTTGAAGATTATATTTATGACATAAATACTTCTAATGAAAAAGCTCTAGAGTTCTAGAGTTTTAGAGTTTTAGAGTTTTAGAAAACATAGAGACCTCAAGGTAGAGGTTTCTATATTTTTATCTATTCGGCAAATTAACCCAAACCTTAACTTTATCCATATTTGTATTAAGGTCTTCTTTTAGTTTTTTTAACTGATTCAGGTATCTTTCTCTACCTTTATGAATTACAAGACCATTGACTGCATTTCCATCTATGCACCAGATTTTATACATTGAAATCATTAATTACTGTTTCCTTATCGTTTTCTTTGCTCATAGACCTGATCATGACAATCTTTTGATTAAGAATGTTCTTTAGGTGTAGTGCGACGATAATATCCTCAGTAGTTATCAAATCCCGATTTTTTTCTAAAATTCCTTGATATATCAGCTCATAATCTTTCATTTATTAACCCTTTATCGCCAATTTTATTATTATATAAAAGCAAAAAGCACCCAGAAGGTGCTTTTATCGGAAATTAAACTCTCTATGATCAAATATGCAATTTTAATTTTGTAAGTTAGAAGGAAGAAAGTTTTGTGCCGTGCAATCTCTAATGAGATACCATTAGACGCTAGAAAGTATCTAATGGTATCGCAACAAAGTTGCGAATCATGGAAATTGAATTCTCTATCAGAGTTTTTTTGAAAGAAAAAATATAGTTAGAAGGAAGAAAATTCTAAGCCATGATATAGAAACTCAAAGTCATCTCTAAGCTTCCATGTTGTAAATACTACTCTAAAGGTATTCTAAATGCAATCTTTTTTATCTTTAAATTAAAAGCCCATTCAATTGAATGGGCTTTTTTATTACAACCTTAATCTACAAGCCATTTACCCATTACGGTATCTAATTGCATGGCAAAATCCATATCGAATCTAAAGTCAATTTCGTGCCTCACGACTTCATCATTAACGATTTCTTCAATAGGTTTATCTACTAAAGTGACACGTTGACCTCTTGCAACAGCATTCGCTAACGCCAAGTCGTACATCGTAGGATTTGTACGGCTCATTGCTTCCGTTGATTTAGCGATATTAATCATCTTTTTAGATTCTGTGCTGGAGTTTAGACCATCGGCTCTAGTCGAAGAGTCCATATCGCAAACGAAGTAAGACATATCCTGGACATCCAAGATTAAAGGAACGCAACCTTTGCTTTCTCCAACAAGGTCAAGTTTCTGACTAACAGAAGATGGTTCAAACAACTCACCAACTTTAGCATCCTTTCTTTCCATCACTCCAACAAAGGCATTGTAATCTTCAAATTTACCGCCGCTGAAGATATTAACGAACATAACTACATAGCGGATACCCATGTCAGCGCATTTTTTGATATTGATATCAATACACTCAGCAGCGCCCAATGGTGCATCTTGAATATCGCCACTGAACCTAGCCCATTCGTCCTGACTCCAATCAGAGTATGTATCCTCTGGCTCACAATCCCAGTATGTCCAATACCCAATATCTTTCATTGTGTTCCAGCTTTCATCAAGCGCTTTTGCACTCAAGTCAAAATCAACTTCACCTTTCCAGTACATGAACATACGCAGGATGTCTGCATCTTTCTCTAAAGGAATTCGGCTACCTCTTGGATAAAGTGATAGTGAGGAAGCCATAGATCGCATGGAAAGCGGAAGAACAATGTTCTTTAATGCTGGATCAATGTAAACAGTACCCAAGGATTCTTTTTGAGATAGCCGATTGTTGATTTCTGCTAATAGACATAATGATACTTTATTAGCATTAGCTTGACTCAGTGAATCTCGCTTATCCTCTTCAAGATAGAAAAGTTTAGCTCGGTTTCCTTTTGGAATGAAGTATCGGTATCCTTCATTTACCACACGGCTATTAAAATAAGCTCTTAGTTGGAATAACTGACTAATCTTCAATTCATGAACAACTGATTTTTCTAAAGCATTAATTACAATTTCGGTGTAATCATCGCCTAAAGCATCGCCAATTCTCAACATCAAATCGATATTTCTGGCAAACTCTCCTGGTCGTGAAGAAAGCAAGCTTACCAAAGCTGTGAATGCTTCACCTCTTTCTTTTAAATCAGTAGCAAGCTTTTCAGAAGATTCAACACTTTCATGTTTTTCCGAACACATGGCTAGGAGAGTTTTTAGTGTTTTATCACCAACAGTATCACCAATAGTTACTTTCAAAGATGTGTTGTGTAAATGAATTTCCACGTCTTTTTTAGGGATAGTTCCTTTTGGAGTCTGCTGAACACCCATAGCATCCATCAACAGAGCTTCTTTCTTCGAGTTAAAAGTCTTGATACTTTTATGGTCGTTGCGTAGGACATTGAAAGCATGTGCAGCATGAGGATACTTGTTTGATTCAGCTCCAACATGTAAGTATCGACCTAAGGCTAAGAAAAGCCCTCTACGACGAATCATGTCTTCCATAAGCATATGTCTATCTAATAGAGTCATAACCAACTTACGTTGCTTTCTGGACAGCTTAAATCTGATTTTCTTACATGCCTCAAGAGAAACATCAAAACCACTCAGGTAAGCTGCTAATCGCAACACATCCGTATATGTTTTGAATTTGTCTCTCATAAGCCCAATAGCATCTGGCAAGTGTTCAGAAATCACTCCAGTAAGAAAGCAAAGTTGTTCTTTATGTGCAATCGAAACAGGAATGTATTCAAGAGCCTCTTCTTTGAATGTAATAATGACTTGCTTAACAAACTCTTTATCAAAAGCCGTAACTGATGTGCTTGATACTAGTAAGTTGCCGAAAACCTCAAATAAATCAGCTTTAGATGCTAGTCCAACATTTGATAACTTAACGATGTTATCGTTAAGAGAAAATTCAACAGTTCCTTGCTTTTCACCTTCTACATTGTCGGATAATCCCTCGACTTGATGCTGGCATACAGGGCAAGCATTGAACATGGATAAGTCGAATAATTGATCATCGAAAGAACAACCGCATGGTAGCTTGACCTGAAGTGAAGTAGGTTTGGCATTTAAGCCGAAGATGTGGCTAAAAATCACTCCAGCTCGGTTATCATGGTAAGAACGATCTTGAGCTGTATAAGGGAAGTTGGCGTGAAGAGTCACAAAATTATTAAGATCACCTTTTGCTTCAGAAAGCGTATAGATAAGTGATTTGGCTTCTTCAATCAAAGATTCTTCTGAAAGCTGTTTTAACGAAAGCTTTAAATGTGCTGACATGACGTAACCTAGACGCAGCATCTCTGTGTCTATCTCATCAAAAATCTCTTTAGCGATTTCAGCGCTCACAGGGTTGGAAGATGATTCGCTCTTTACATAGTACGCACTACGCTTTGAAAGCATTATTGATTGTAAGTGTTGAAAGTTCGAATTATCTTGATTTTCTGTTTGCACATGAGTTTTCATGAAGAATCCTTTAGATTGACTAGATTTTATTTAATTTAATTAGCCATTAATCATAACGTTATGACAATTATTAATCAATATAAAAAATTAAAATATAAGCACGTATTCTAAGGATAGCTGAGACTCACTCATACTCTTTTGATACATACCCTTTTTTGATCCGAATGCGTCAAAATCCTTTACGACCTTAATCCCAAAATTTATAGTTGAATGCTCTGAGATCGGTTGGATTGTATTGAATGAAATTTGAGACATCATTACGGGAACGCCTGTCTTTTCAATTACCAAAGCATTGTTCGCAAGAAGATTTATCATGGATTCATCAGTTTTAAATGATAGTACCGCGCCCACACCCATAGACAGACTGGTTCTTTCATCAAACTGAATCTTTCTATTCAGAAAATACTGCTGATATTGCTTAGCGTTTTGAGTTCCTTGCAAATCATCACCGCCGAAATCTATAAGTCTCGATACCACTTCAATCTCGAAGAATGACATTTTTAAAAATCGACATACCGTGTTTTGCTCACTGAACATTGAAATTTTCATATCCACAATGTCATAACTTTTCATGAGATCATCGGCAATTTTAGAAAAATTGAATGGATCTGACGGTTCGACTCCTGTCTTATCCATTGCATTCGCTCTTGCACAGCCGAGCATTAAAATCATACAGATTAGTAATGAGTATCGCATTCAGCATTTCCCTTACAGATCAAAAAACCCTGGCTTAATAGCCAAGGCTTTCTTAATACCTAAAAATTAGGATTTGTCTTTGGACTCTTTCTTAGCTTGTTGAGCAACATGCTTTTTAACATCATCCATCATTTGAAGTGCTTTCTTAGCACCAACGCGCTTAGCCATAGTTAAATCCTTACTTTAATTGATTAATTTTTTTGTCATTGGTATTGCTTACCAACCACCCAAATATTAATATAAATAAAAACCAAGTCAAGCATTATTTACTTTAAAAACAATAACTGTATAATAAACACTCAAAGAGAATGAAACATGATTTTTTTCAATGCAATTTTCAGTATAGCGATAGCTATAGGCTGTTACTTTCAATTCGTACCTTACTACCTTGCTGGGATCATCGCCTTCCTACTTGTTTACTACGCCTCTGAATACGTTGACGGACTAAGGCAAAAGTTTTCTGATAATGAAACTGCTTCGAAAAACGACACGAAAGTAACCAAGATAACAAACTACGATAAATATCGCTCGATGAATAATGCAATTGAACGAAGTGTAAGAATCTCAATTACTTCTTTGATACCGCTCTTAAGTGCATTCTATGTTGCTAATACTGCAAATCAAGGAATAACAGTTATTGCTGTCGGCTCATTTGTGTCGCTGATCATGTATGGAACATTTATCAGTTCCATAGTAAGAGCTTCAATTCAAAGTAACCTATACGACGATCTACACACGGCAGCAGTGAGAAAACAAAGAGAGTTAGACGAGATAAAAAATCCGTCTAAATACAAAGTTGTAGATCTCAGTAAAGATTCAAAAGTTGAAAGTTCAGTTTCTCACTTGATTGAAATTTCTTCACAGAACACTTCAAAATTAGATACTATAATTTCAGCCTTAGAGAAAGGCACAATCAGAAAGCTATAAGCGCAAAAGGTAAGATAAAGTGGATAAAAGAAATGAAAGAAATCTGAGTTTAAGAATTGTTTTACTTGTCACAGCTTTCTGTGCTTTTAGTGCGTTAGGCTTCTCATTTTTTAAAGACGTAAAAACGGCTCAATACGAACAAAGGCAAGCTCAGTTTCAAAAGACTGATAGCATGAAAGAGATCGCTAAAAATGAGTTTGAAAGGATTGGATCTGTCGAGCAATCATATGTTTACACCTATAAAGATTTTGATTCTGGTATCACTAGAGACTCAGTACATATTGTTAGGAATTTAACCCTTGTTTTAGTTAGCAATAATAAATCTTTTGCTCTGGATAGAGAGATACCCTTAATTAAGCCTGGTTCTAGCGTCTGGAAAGGCACCAAAGAAGGAATTGATTACTTATGTGTCGGTGATAAAAACGTTGTTTGTTCCACTTTAAATCCAAAAGATTTAATGTTCGCATACTAATTTATAGCTACAAAACAAAAACTCGCTTAGTAGGCACAAGGCATTTACTTGTGCCTGTTTTTATATATAATAAGGAAAGCTTTAAGGAGGCAGTATGAGTGATTTTGTTCATTCTTTCTCTCTAGACTCAGTTTTGAACAATCACCTTCAAGAATTTCCTCTACTAGCGGAATTTGAAAGTACCGTTCAAGACAGTCGTTGGCATAGTGAAGGTAATGTGAAAATTCACACAGACCTAGTTATCCAAGAGATGAAAAAACTAATTTTAAAAAATCCGCAACTTTCTGAGTCTGAACAAAAAATTCTTCTTTGGTCAGCAGCTTTGCACGACTACGCGAAGCCAATCACAACTCATGAAAGAGAAATCAATGGCGAGATTCGCGTTGTAGCGCCAAAGCACGAGCAGATTGGTGCATCATTATTATTTTCATGCAAAAAGCCACATGAGCTTACATATGAAGAATGGTTGGTCATCATCAAGATAGTTGGATTCCACCAGCAAGCAAAGTTATTGGTGATCCGAAATGAAGACTACCGTTCATACATTCGCCTATTTAGAGAGGTAAAATCTCTCGACCTGCTTTATTACTTAGCAATGGCAGATATCTTAGGTAGAGGCTGTGAAGACAAACAAGAGCAACTTGACTATGTTGAGTTTTTCAAACTCAACTATCTAGACTACAATCTTGGTGGTTACTTCAAAGATTATGAGCTAAAGCAAAAAGAAAAAGTTGCTAAATTAATTCATAAGCCAAGTCAAAACCCCGAGCATATTAGTATCAGAGGCATTTCAAATATTATTGATGGCAACATCTATATGATTGAAGAGTCTCTAAGTAAACCTTATGCTCACATGGGCTATCCAATTGTAGATGTTTTGGTTGGTGTGGCTAGCTCTGGCAAATCTACATACACAAAAACAGTACCTGAATGCCCTGTCATTAGTATGGACAACATTAGAGCCAGGTTTAAAAACATTGACTCACAAGATGTGAACAATGAAGTGTTAAGAATTGCACTAGAGGAACTAAAGGATCACTTGAGAAGTGGAAATCATGTAATTTGGGATGCAACAAACTACAGATACGACTTTAGGAGCAAGGTTACTGAACTTGCGTTTAAGTACAAAGCTTATGTTCGATTTTTTGTTTTCATCAAAGATAAAGCGCAACTTCACATTGATAACAAAAGCCGTAAAAAACGAGTTATCCCTGAGGTTATTGAAAATCAGTGTTCAAAGTTTGAATTGCCAATTGAAGATGAAGCTCATAAAGTAAACTGGTTACATAATGGAGTGCTTATTGATGTGTGAATCAGAACTGCCTACAAAAGAGAATCCAATTATCCTTCATAGGTTGAAGTGCTTTAACTGTAAGAAAAGTCCGAAGTATTTTTATGACACAACTTGGGGCGAAAACTGCTCTTCAGAATGTTCTAAAGAGTCTCCATGCGAAGGATGTCTATTAGATAGAGATCATCCTCATGTAGTGGTGCATGACCCAATTTCATGCCCTTATGGGTTTGAGTCACATGACACAACAAAGAAACTAGCTATTGAAGGATGGAAGCAAGCAAACAATCCTCATAGAGGCAGGAAATAGACATTGAGGGCGTATTTTATTAATATAAATTAAATAACTTACGCCCTGGTTTTTATATGAAATTCGAACACGCCAAAAAGTTAATTCAACATATAACTCACTCTAAAAAGAGTGATAGGTTTACAAGTGAAGATTTCTTTACCTTGTTTCCTGAACTTGTAGAACTTAGCCAAAAGTCGTATACCCCAACTCGTTTGTATAGAGTTCTAATGTTAGAGAGCGATAGTGACTTAAATGGGTTTGGGGTTGATTCATTATCACACAATATTTCTAGCTGCTTGAATATAGCTAACTCAATGCCTTCCATCGTTTTCACAAAGGACTCTACGATTTCTTTAGATGCGCACCTTTTTTCCTTTAATGTGCCAAAAGATAGAATTCTGATTGACTTCGATACTTGCCTTCCTTTGATGGAGGATAAACTGAAAAAGTGCTTAAACCACAAGGTTTATGATAAGAATGGTAGTCCAGTAAGTATCAAGAAAGCTATTGAGCAATATAGAAATAATGACGAGAGAGAAGTGATTGCTGATATTTCAGGACTAGAGTTTACTCGAACTAAAGTTTCTAGCCAATTATACTCGATGAATTTGATAGCTAGAGATTTCGAGAATCTTAAGGAAAGCACACTTTACTACAATAACCTTGATACATTCCAAAAAAATCTTTTCCCAATAATGAGTAAAATAGATCAGAAAAAGTTTCATGTTTGGAAGGATAGACTTTTGATTCCTGAAGAAAAGCCAATAAAGAATAAAAGCAGTACTCCAAAAGGATGGGTGCCAGCATTTTAATCAAAAAGCCAGCTTATAGCTGGCTTTTTCGTTTTGATAAAAGTTAGTACTTTCTTTTTGCTGTGAAAGTATCAAGTTTTGAAAGCTTTGACATGCACGTATTGTAGATGTCTTCCCTAATAGCTGATTGAGGACTTAGACCCGCTTCAATCAGAGATTCTCTTGCTAGATTGAAACAAACAGATGCTACATGATCAGACTTAATTGCATAGTATGTATCAGCTCTTTCCATTTCGTAAGTTGCAGACTGAACATTTAACGAGATTGTAGCCAAAACTACCATTAGGACTTTATTCACTTTCATTACTTTTACCTATTTTTGATTTCTTAATTGACTCCATTATGCATATATTGAGCCATGAGTCAATATATAGTTTTTAGGCAAAATAAAGCCCACTATCAAGTGGGCTTTTCTGGAAAATATCGTTATAAATCAATGACTTAGCCGTTAAAAAGGAATGTCATCATCAAAGTCCATTGGTGGCTCATTGAATTGCTGCTGCGGAGCATGTTGCTGCTGCGGAGCATATTGTTGCTGTGGAGCATGTTGTTGCTGTGGAGCATGTTGTTGCTGTGGAGCATGTTGTTGCTGTGGAGCATGTTGTTGCGGAGCAGCGTATTGTTGAGGTTGACCATTATCTTTCGGGAAGCCTTGATCGCTCGGCTGAGAGAATTGTTGAGGTGCATCATAAGATTGGTGCTGACCTTGAGCAGGTTGACCTTGGTGCTGACCTTGAGCTGGTTGTCCTTGGTGCTGACCTTGAGCTGGTTGTCCTTGATGTTGACCTTGATCAGGCTGACCTTGTGGGCGACCACCAAGCATTTGCATTACGCCTTGGTATCCTTGAACAACCACTTCAGTTGTGTAGCGATCTTGACCTTGCTGATCTTGCCATTTACGAGTTTGAAGTTGACCTTCGATGTATACTTGAGAACCTTTTTTCAGGTATTGACCTGCTACATCAGCCAGAACGCCAAACAGTGACACACGGTGCCATTCAGTTTTCTCACGTTGCTCGCCTGTCGCTTTATCACGCCATGACTCAGAAGTAGCGATAGTTATGTTAGCTACATTACCACCATTCGGCATAGCACGAACTTCAGGATCGTTACCTAGATTGCCGACAAGAATGACTTTATTTATGCCACGAGATGCCATTTTTTATTCCTTAAATTATTACTATTTAATTTATTGATTAATGATTCTTGATTATTATACAGCATAAAAACTTAGCGGCAAAATCTTTTTGAAAGTTTTACCAATTTATGTAATGCTCCGTAATCAATAGCCCGAACTATAACACTAGGTTTAATCAAATGAAAAGTAAATTTATAGACTTAATTAAAAACAAACAGTTATTTGGATATTTTTTAATCGCAATTTCTTTGAGTTCAGAAGCTTTAGCTCTCTTCATACAGTATGGTTTAGGATATCAGCCATGTTCTTTGTGCGTGTTGATGAGAAGCGCTGTAGCTCTTATGGGTATAGCAGGGTTAGTTCAAATTGTTTTACCTGATGGGAAGATTGACTGGTTCAAGAAACCTCTTGTTTTCCTATCATCTGTAGCTTCAATCTACTGGATGCTTAGCTTTACTTATGAAGGTCTAATGATTGAAAAAGGCAAAATGATCGCAACTTGTTCAACATCATCACCATTCCCAAGCTTCCTTCCTCTGGACTCTATTTTTCCTTTTATATTTCAGCCTCATGGTATTTGTGGGGTATCACCAACCCTGTTTGCTGACATCACACTGATGGAACTAAGTTTGTTTGGATTTATTGTAGTGGCATTACTAATGGCATTGCACTTCACATTTAATTTAATTAAGAAATAAAAAAGGGCGGTTTGCACCGCCCTTTTACTTTATTTGATGATATTCAAAATGTCTGCTTTTGAAAGCTTAATGTTTACGCTTGAGTCTTCCAATAGTTTTTTAACTTCTTCGATAAAGTGATTCTTTAGATTTCTTTTCGAGATTTTAGTCTTTTTAACCATATCTAAAACAGTATCACCCACAAGCAATTCTTCAACTTGTTGTGATTTTTCATAAAGTTTATCAATTAATGAAAGATGCTTGCTGACTGATTTTTCACCATCTTCAAAGCTTCGTTTAAGCGTTAAAGTAAGATAGTGCTTATCTGATAAGATATCAAACATAATAATTGCTTGCTTAATATCGATACCGATATCAAAACTTTCTGAGAATTGCTTCAAATCCGAAACAAGAGAGTCTTTAATATCTTTTTGTTTAAGCTTCAGATCTTTGTAGTATGCATTAAGCTCTTGAGATGATTTTAGCTTATCCTTTTCCTCTAACAAGTATTTGAATTTTGCTGCGAACATTGCCATCTCATCAATAAAATGAGGAATTACGTTTTCATTACTTGCTAGGATGATAGAAGACTTAATGTCATTCACCGTACTACCGAAGGAAGATTGTAGTTTATATACTGGATCTGCCATAACCGAAATTTTTCTAAGCTTCTTATCATCATTAATTTTCGTCATTACAGACGGTGGATACACATCGATGAAGTCAAGCATAGCTTTGACGGTTTTATGGAAGTATGAATTTTCGATTTTTGATTGATTTGATTTTGTAATTTCAGCGTACTTTTTCATGATTTCACTTTAATTATTTAAGGGCTGAAAATCAGCCCAGTTTCAATAACACGTCTCTTAGCTTGTTGATGGCTTTTGACTCCGACTCACTTAAATTGAATCGGTCAGGTTCTTTACTAAACATAACGATGATTCGCTTTACTTCATCTCGTATCTGAGGGGTAATTTTTTCTAGCCTATCTTTAAGAGGCACCCATCTTTTTGAAGTCAAAATTTTTGCTAGTGCTTCCTTAATCATAACTTCTGACTGAATCTTATCCTTGATGAATTCTTTATCACCTAAGTACAAGTCAGCTATGGTGTATGATTGACGCTTTAACACCGTGTGTAATGCGTAGACAGCAACATCAATGCTTTTTCTGAAGTCTCCAGGAGTATAATCCTCAGGCATCAAATAGCCAAAGTACATTGCTTGATTAACATGATCTAGATAATCATCAGGGCTATCTAAAGAAAATAGCTGAATAAAATGATCCCTGAATGTTGAGCTTCCTGTACATCCACCAATTTCACCATAAAAAAGGATGGGTTTTGATACACCCCATTGCAAAGCAAGCTCATAATCTAGCTCACCCATCTCAGGCCAGCACAATGATAGTAGATCGTATTTGTCTTTATGGATTTCTACAAGGTTTTTGGCACAGCTATGCTCAACTTCAGTTACAGGTTTGTATGGGTTTATATCGCCAGCCAGAACCTCAACGCCGCGCTTTCTCAGTGCTTTTGCAAAGAATCCTCTTCCAGCTATTGGGTCTATAACTGAAAGCTCATTAAAGAACCTTACGAATAAATCAGCTCCCTCTAAAGAAATAGGCGCGTACATTCCAATCGATTGCAATTTTTCCGAGATTAACAGCGAACGAAGTGATTGAAAATGGTTGCTAATGAAGTCTTCAGAAAGCTTCCCGTCATCACTAAATCGCTTTTGTAGCTCATTCATTCCTACAAAATAACCCTGTTTTACGAATGATAGAATCTCATCAAATGAATCTAGAATTACTCCAGAATCAATCTTATCAATCAACTGCTGTACATTTTCAGGTATCATTTAGCCTCCAGGATGTTGTTTGTAGTATACATGCATAGCATTAAGAGTCAACAATATTGATAACTATCATCTTTAATGGTATAAAGGTTGAAACAAATTAAAAGAGACTATCGAATGAAGAAAAAGATCATCATGTTCGATTTTGATCGAACGATCAGCCTAAACGTGTCCCTGTTCAAGTCGGTTATGAGAATTTTTAAAGATTCAGGTTTCGACATCATGATTTGTACTGCGCGTTCAGTTCACAGCGGTAATGATGACATCTTTGAGCACTTTCCAGAGGATATTGTTATCTTTTGTGAAGGGATGCAAAAGGAAGATTTCATTTTGCAGCATACAAGCATTTCGTTGGACGATATTGCCTTTTGGATTGATGATGATTGCTCTTCTGTGACACGCATTGAGGAAATTAGACGCCTATCTGAAACCGACCTTTAAAGAAACTCTTTTGAATGAAAATCTTTACATGGAAAAATCCAATCTATATAATTAAATAGTTGTATATAAATAATGAGAACAAAAATGAAAACGTCAAAAGAATATGGTTCTCCCCATATGGAGACACCACAAGCTGAATGCCTACAGTCAGAATTCCTCTCAAAGATCTCTGACTTTGATGCTATTGAAACTTTCGAAACTCCAATCTTCTTATCCAGTCGAATATCCAGTTTATCTACTATAAGACGTAGGTAAGCTTCTCTGTGCGCATCTCTGCGCAATATTAAACAAATTTTGTATTAGCTTTCCTTTGTGACTATGTGATTTTTATAGTCCGATGATTGCATCTTAATCAAAAATCGTCTTAATTGGCGAGGGCTTTTATCGCCCATAGAAAACTGACATAAGCGCATGATTTAATTGGATTTTTTTCAATTTAGTTGTTGACAGGCACTTCATATTCCCCATATACTGTAATCAACAAGAGGGCGAGAGCCTTCTGGTCTGGGGGTGTAGCTCAGCGGATTTAGAGTGTCGGTCTACGAAACCGAAGGTCACAGGTTCGAATCCTGTTACCCCTGCCAGGACACCCTAGCTTTAAATGTATTTATCAACACCTGAAGTACATTTAAAGGTAGAGTAGCCAAAATCATCAATATTGACTTCTTTCATTCTACTTATGGTTTTTCAATAACGTTAAGTGGTAACAGAGATTGAAATTTAGAATTGTTGATTTATTGAGCTTAAGACTTTGATTTAAAAAAAGATAAAATTTGTTATTGACATTCTAATTTGAATCATTAATATAAAGTCTCATCAGCGGGGGCGTAGCTCAGGGGATAGAGCAATGGTCTTCTAAACCATTGGTCGCTGGTTCGATTCCAGCCGCCTCTGCCATACTTAAGTGCTTTTTTAATGCCTTTAAAGCATTTAAGTATGGCTAACAGATATAAATAAAGAAATTAGCGGTAAGCTAATGAAAATTATCACTTTGTGTTTTTTTTAAATTGATAGTTTTCTTACCTAATTTGCTTAATAATGTTTATCTTTATTCTTATGTTCGTTTTCTATAGTGGCTTTAGTCATCAAAACTTGTCAAAAAATTGGTTTTAGTTAGTTTTGATTTTAAGCTGTTACTTATTGTTATTTTATCTAAATGGCTCGGTAGTTCAGTTGGTTAGAACGGAGAACTCATAATTCTTGTGTCGGGGGTTCAAGTCCCTCCCGAGCCACCAGATAAAATCATGATAAGCTGTTGATTAAAAAACTTTTTTTAAAAAACATCTTGACTAGTTAATTTGATTTGATAATATAAAGTCTCATCAGCGGGGGCGTAGCTCAGGGGATAGAGCAATGGTCTTCTAAACCATTGGTCGCTGGTTCGATTCCAGCCGCCTCTGCCATACTTAAGTGTTTTTTATAATACTTTAAAGCACTTAATTATGGCAAACCCATAGAATGATATTTTTTTAAGTAATTGGTCGATAGTTCAGTCGGTTAGAACGCAAGACTCATAATCTTGATGTCGGGAGTTCGAGTCTCCCTCGACCAACCATCTTAAATTTAATCTTAGATGGTCTTCATTTAGAAGTTAATTGCTTTTAATTTGGCTTTTGTTATCAATAAATAATCAAAGTCATATAAGATAATGTTTATTAAGCGGCTCGGTAGTTCAGTTGGTTAGAACGGAGAACTCATAATTCTTGTGTCGGGGGTTCAAGTCCCTCCCGAGCCACCAGATAAAATCATGATAAGCTGTTGATTAAAAAACTTTTTTTAAAAAACATCTTGACTAGTTAATTTGATTTGATAATATAAAGTCTCATCAGCGGGGGCGTAGCTCAGGGGATAGAGCAATGGTCTTCTAAACCATTGGTCGCTGGTTCGATTCCAGCCGCCTCTGCCATACTTAAGTGTTCTAAAATGTAAGTTTCAGTGCATTTAATTATGGTAAACATATAAATCATAGTTTTTGTTCTTTAAAAAATTGGCTTTCTTATTTTAGCTGTTGATTTTCAGCAGCTTATGCATAATGACTCTCAAGGTAATAATCGCCTACCTACAATTTATTTGTAGACAATGACCAATTTGAGAGTGGTGTAGCGGCGATTGAACCAGTTCAAATCTGGTCATTATGCAAACATGACGGCTCGTAGATGTGTAAATGGGTTGAGTTCGCCGTCCTATCTCAACTCGAAGTGGCTGTTTGATCGATGTTTCGGTCTTTCAGCATACTTCTAAATTCATGTTCGTGAATTTAGAAATGTGCTGAATGTGGTCTGGTTAAGTTACAAGAAACGGTAAGACACTTTGACTTGTAAAATCCCAGTAACCGTAATTCAGCCTAAATTTGGAGAAAACCGCTCCAGTTGGTTGTTACTGTAATGGTGAGATGGCTGAGAGGCTGAAAGCGCTCCCCTGCTAAGGGAGTATGTGGTTTGTAGCCGCATCGAGGGTTCGAATCCCTCTCTCACCGCCAGTAACCTTATAAGATTTTTAAGGTGAGTTGTCCGAGAGGTTGAAGGAGTGCGCCTGGAAAGCGCATATATAGTTTATAGCTGTATCGAGGGTTCGAACCCCTCACTCACCGCCACATTATGCGAAAAGTATTGATACATAATTCCTATGGATTTGTGTTGTAGCACTCTACTTTTCTCATGCGGGTATCGTGAAATACTCGCACCAATTTCGCGACAATATCGCTAAACGAATGTCTGATTGCTCCACTTCGGTGATTTGACGGATGAAGCTGTAAGAGCATCTAAGGCTTCCGACTCATAATGGTATGCGCGGTGTCCTCTTCTACCGCAAAAGGGCTTATGAGGCTAAACAGAGGTCGTGTGTTAGGGACGCACAAGTATTGGGTATAACCATGATTCCCTCCCTTGGAACATAACCATACCGCGAGTACTAAACTTATTTTGTGCTGAATGGGCAGTACTTACACTGGATATGACTTTAACTCTCGCCCTTGAGTAAGACTTTATCACGAGTGTAAAAACGGAGAGATGGCTGAGAGGTTGAAAGCGCTCCCCTGCTAAGGGAGTATGTAGTTTATAGCTGCATCGAGGGTTCGAACCCCTCTCTCTCCGCCACTTTTTACGCAAGGCATTCGGGGTTGCTTGCTTAATCCTCCCGACCACCCTAGAAAGCTTACTCGCTAGGGATCTATGGGAAAGAGAAGGCTCTAGCCAAAGAGCTTGTTTGGCTTCAATTAAGTTGTTAGTGAACAGCTATCTCTAGATAGCTTCTCAGTAACAATTTCCTCGTTTAGCTCAGTTGGTAGAGCGCCTTAATCCTTTTAAGGGGTCGCAGGTTCAAGTCCAGCAACGAGGCTGATTTCAAGGTTGCCGCAGAAGACGTGAGTTGCGGTTAAAGCCCAAAAAATTTGGGAGTTTAAGGGGTGATGCCGATACATTCACTCGACCTTGTTCCAAACATTGAGAGATAGCCCCCAGCTCCACCTAGTCAGTGGATCTCTCAATTAGATTAGTGTGAGTTGTAAGTTAAAATGGCTAGACCTGGGGGAGTGTGCTGACGACTTTAAGCTTTACGGTTCGATTCCGACGCTTACACTAATTGGTTGCATCACATTCTCAAATCGATACTATTTATTTGAGAATTAAGTGTGTTGTTTATCTTTAAAGAAATCGGAACTCAAATGAGTGCTAAAGCCTGGCGGATAAGGCAAAGATTGAAAGCTAGATCTGCAAACCGTCTAAATTATAATGGATAAGGTGATTAGATATTAGAATTGGTTGATGTCCAATTCTCAGTAATATCAGCATAGACTGCTTGCATACCGTTAAGCCAAGCACAGCCAAGCACATAAAAAAACAGTCCTCCATCGACTGGTGTTTGATTACTGGTAGAGCATTAGGTATTTAAACTATTTATTTGCGCGAGTGATGAAATTGGTAGACATTGGGGATTTAAAATCCCCTGCCTTTTGGCGTGCGGGTTCGAGTCCCGCCTCGCGCACCAATACTAAACTTACACAGTGTTATTAAAAGGGTAGACCTTTTTAATAAGATTGTGGGGATGAAACTCTGTTTGACAGCTCTGTTAAGATTAACATCTGAGTGGGTTCGATTCCTACTCATCCCACCAGCTTTTACGCGTACATCGTATAACGGCTATTACCCCTGCCTTCCAAGCAGGTGATGCGAGTTCGATTCTCGCTGTACGCTCCAGTTTTTAAAGAATAAACGTCAAGATACCCCATCTTTGATGGTTTGGATGCAGGTGTAAGGTATCAGCAAGCCTGCCGACCCATACAGGAATTCGTAGTGTCCTTTCCCTACTACTAAACGGCGTATGGGGCTAAGAGAAGGTTCTGTCTCAATAGGCAGAGATACAGGAAGCTATTTTTGTTTCACGAGTATCGAGCTGTATTCTGACAATGTATAGAGGTGTTGGAATTTAGTTGCGCTATTGTCATGCATCTAATATCACGAACACTACAAATTTGCTCCTTTAGTTCAGTTGGTAGAACGGCGGACTGTTAATCCGTATGTCGCAAGTTCGAGTCTTGCAAGGAGCGCCAGTATCATGCGGTTTTTTATAAACTATTAAACTGCTTGTCCTATAAGTTAATCTCTTACACATGGTAAGTGCAATGGCTTGTAGTGGATTGGACATATAGTCGCGAATCCATCACCTCTTTAATTCAGTCGGTAGAATGGCGGACTTTTAATCCGAGGGTCGCTGGTTCGATTCCAGCAAGAGGTGATTTAACCTGCTCGTTAATCGCTTACACATGGTAAGTGCAATGGCTTGTAGAGGGTTGGACACATAGTCGTGAACCCACTCCGCTCCTTTAGTTCAGTTGGTAGAACGGCGGACTGTTAATCCGTATGTCGCAAGTTCAAGTCTTGCAAGGAGCGCCATTTTTAGAATGCATCCAATTTTAAGGATGCATTTCAGAATCTCGCAAAGTAAGTCTCACAATCATTTCGTTGAATGATCTTAATTCGAATGGTTGGTAAGGTTGGTGTTTTAGAGGCTGCTATGTATTTGTTAGGGATACCTGAGAGATCATAAGGTATCAGGGTTGATTTGCGCGATTTCAGCCCATGTTAAATCATGCCTAGCAAATATGTTTTGAGTTCAATCCTCTGCTTTGCGAACCAATTTAAGAAAGCCAATTTTTTAGAGTCTACCTCATATCAAAGCCTCTAAGCCTGCAATCATTAAAAGCTATCACAGAGCGCTTTTTATTTGGGTATTGGTAAAATATGTTTTCGTGATGGTTTTTATTTTATTAATCAATAAATTTAAGAAATAAAATCATGAATGAAAACGTAACTCCTATAGAAGAACAGCAACATCCTGTTCATCAGCCTCTACAACCTGTAGAAAGCGAAACCCCTGAGAAGAAACCACCAACAAAAAAGTCAATCTCAGTAATTAAAGATTACTCAAATCCTTTACTGATCATGGCTTCAGTAATTATTATTATCGCTGGTCTTAAAGAAGCCCAAGACATACTTGCCCCTTTACTCTTGGCGGTTTTCCTTGCTGTGCTTTGCAATCCAATTGTGGACAAAATGGAATCCTACAAGATCCCAAGAACGTTAGCTTCTTTAGTAACTGTAGTTCTGCTAGGTTACAGCGTTTACATGATTGGTGATGTTGTCGCCTCTTCATCTAAAAGCTTTATCAAAGACATGAACTCTTCAGTCATGGTTCTCATCGAGAAGATAAATGAATTTAGTGGAGATAATGAATCTTTAATCAAAAACAAATTGAGCAGCATTAATCCTGGCTCTTTTATCAATTCGGGTTTTGCTGTACTAAATACCATTAAAAGTTCGATTTCTTTCACATTTGTAGTTGCTTTTACAACATTCCTAGCTCTCTGCGAAGGCAAGTCATGGCAGAAAAAAATTACTGCGTTTTTTGGAACGAGCAAACTCTCTGATGGCACTTCAAAGCAAATCCAGACATATATTTACGTTAAGTTTCTGGCAAGTTTTGCAACAGGCTTTATCATCGCAACGGCTCTATACTTCATTGGTCATAAGTACTGGTTACTTTGGGGCATTATTGCTACTACATTGAACTTCATTCCTAATATCGGAAGCATATTAGCTGCAATCCCTGCTCTAATCGTTTCTATGGCGACTATGGGGTTAGTCCCTACCCTTGGCACTCTAGCAGTCTATGTATCTGTGAACGTTGTAATAGGGAGCTATTTAGAGCCTAAAATCATAGGTGATAAACTAGGTCTTTCGACTTTGATTGTATTCCTATCTATGATTGCATTTGGAAAGATCTTTGGGATGGTTGGGATGTTCTTAAGCGTTCCAATAATTGTGGCTATCAAGATTGCACTAGATGTGATCAAGCCAGACAACAAGATAAGCCTACTTCTTAAATAATCCATATAACATAAAATTAAAAGAGGATATAACCTATCCTCTTTTTTTATAAAGAAAAGCATGGATAACCTTATCTATATCAAGAAGGTTTTGTGTCCTTCTTGGAATCAAATGCTTCTTTAAAAACTCTTTGAAGCTCATCTGAATTAACCGCTACACCCTTCTTCTTGTAACACATGTACAAGCAAGCTGCTTTACCTAATGCGAATGTTGCTGCGAACCCAACAGAGGCAGAGATAGCCGCTCCCGCTGTTTGACCGTATACAGGTATGAACTTTGTCGCTTGACGGATAAGAAAGCTTGCACCAAATTGAATAGCGATTGTCGTACCAAGACTGCCTGTGAACTCCAGGAACTCTTTCTTGTTCCACTCAAGATCCAACTTTGCGGCTAAGTCATATAACATCTTCCCCTGAATTGTTGGCACAGTAAAAGCACCAGCAACAGGAATCGCATCTGCTGCGCCAGCAGCTAAAGAATACCAAATGATGTCTTTCTTAAGCCTGCTGTAGGCAAAATTATCCCCCTCATCATCAGCAAAGAATAGGGCTTCAGAAACTAGAGGGAGTTCATCAACTAACAATTGATTAAGTGCATCAATATTTTCTAGTGAGTCGAAATCGACATGCGTTGATTTAAAATTTGAACCCCACACCTTCTCAACTTCACTGTTTTGAAGAGTGATCATCCTATTCCTATCTTCTTCTGATAGCTGAGAGCAGAAAGTGTGTATGACAATTAGATGGTTAGTAAGAATCTTTTTGGACTTGGATTTCTTTACTTTCTTAAGGGATGATAGAACATCCTTCTGCGACGGATCGTCTAGTCGCATCACAAGCAAAATCACGTTGCTATCTATTGATAAATGTTCAATATCCTCAGTTGGGTCATAGCTTGCTTCGCATAACCCTCTTGTATCCAAAAAGCTTACAATTGGCTTATCAGATGGAAAAGGGAAGATAGACGACACTTTAGTACATGGCATAAATCCATTACCAACTTCGACATCATCTTGTTTGGTTATGTACTTTACTAGCGAGGATTTTCCTGCTCCTGTTTTTCCAAAAAGCCATAGCGTTGGCACTATGTCTTTCAACTTGTCGTTAGCTTTTATGATTTCCTCATCTTTCGATGGGGTTATGAAATCATAAAGTGATTTTTTTAAGCTATTAAACACGAAACCACCCTTCTAAATCAGCTTGCGCCTAAACCAATAAGAATTCCCAAAATAGTGCCGATAACAATACCATATATCAAAATCCTAGTGTTGTTTTTATGAAACTCTTTTCGTGTCATTTCCATTACTTTATTTCCACTCGTTAATTAATTAGTTTTTATTTTTTAATCGAATTGTATCATATAGAAGCCCGATGTATCGGGCAATAACTCAACTGGGTTCTTTTACTTCAATGTGACATAAATCTTCTTGCTACAGCTATGATTTTCATTGACTGACGACTCTATTTTTGTATAATCAGGAAAAACGGAGAAAATTATGAATAACAACATTGCTATTGCTTTCGATTTTGCGGGTGTCTTAGACGTTCAAGATTCATTCAAAATTTGCGACTCAAACCTCAACGAGCGCGTTATGAAACAAACCGACCCTGTCAAAGCTTATAAACTGCTAAACTTGATTTATAAGTATCAGTTAAAGTTCTTTTGCATTTCCACACTGGAAAAGTATGGTGCTAATGTTGTTACCGCTCTTATTCGAAGCATGAGAAATTCTGATGATGAGAATATCTCTATTTTCGCAGAAGAGTTTAGAAAGCCATTTGCTCGAAAAAACCAGCTAAGAGTTAGTTCTAACTGGAATACTAAGAATTCATCAATTGCTGAACGTATTCAGTCTCACAATTTGAGTGCTGTTGTTACCATTGAGGACGATGAGCACATTGATAGCGAGTACAACCCTGTAATGGTGTACAGTCGCAAAGGTCTAGACGATATGCATTTAGCTAAAGTTGAGGACAAAATCATCAAGCTGATTTTGGGAATGGACTATATCTCACCAGAGGAAAAGTGGAACTCTGAGGCAGATCAATACAACCAATGGCGAGAACTCGATTTATCCGAGCGCACAACCTTGTTTGATAGTATGATTGATTCCTTAGACAGTAAGATTCAGTGTATTTCTGAGGAAGAAACAAACTCAAATCCTCCACACCTAGTCGCTTTGAAAACTCTCAAGCAAAGACTGGCAAGCGAAAGAAATGAAATCCTGAACACAGAGGACGCGGTATGAGCATCAAGGAATCAATTTTTGAACAAGTGTGAGCGCACTCCCCTTCCTTCAGGGAGGGGTGAGCGAACATGAAAACAAACTTGATTTATTTCTTGTTTTCACAATAAACTTTGTT
>NZ_JAWOTX010000020.1:0-99247 GCF_033339115.1 Vibrio sp. 947
ATGAGTAGTTTTACAGGCAAAGCCGAAACGGATGATAACCACCTACTGAAGTAGGTGGTTTAGGGCTGAAAATAAAAGTAAGCGTCCCGATTGAGGAGGGATGGTTGCTATCTTATTATCATTTAGATCGTAAACCACCAATTCACCTGCATCCTTTTCCGTCCAAGATTCGTTCATGTAAAAAACGGTTGTCAATCGACGGTTTTCATTGCCCTTAAAACAATCTAGATGCTTTTGGTAGAAATCCCCTTCCTCGTACTTGGCAAAGTGAGCTTCATACTCAAAAAGCCCCAGAAACAAGTGACGGTTCACTTCTTGGCGTATTTCTTCCATCTTATCTAAGTAAGAAGTAACCGCGTGCCCCATATTGGGCGATAACCATTGAATTTTGTCACTTCGAATTGACTCAATACGTGTCACATCGTCATTACGACCAATACGCGCTTTTTTCCAGTTACTTGGAATGCAGTCTCGTAATTGAGCCACTTCTTGTTCAGAAAGAAAATCATCCCAGATGTAGTAGCCATGGGTTGCTAACGCATCGATCATTTTATCCATTATTGTCGTTCACTCATATTAGTTGGGCGGTCTATATAAAAAATCTTCAACCCCACAACAAATGCGATTTTTTGTCGAAACGACAACAAAATAAAAAGAGACTAAAAATAGGTGATGACGAATATAAAAATGCCGCTCATATGAGCGGCAATATCTTTTATTATTGACGAGCTTCTAATCTCGTTGGATGAACTCGCAACGGACTAAGACGTTTAATAGTCGGGCGTTGTTTGTTTTTTAACTGGATATGACAAAGTTCCAGAATTAAGCCGAATGCCATCGCAAAGTACACATAACCTTTGTTGATATGAATTTCGAAGCCTTCTGCCATCAATAAACCACCTAACAAAACGAGGAATAACAAAGCAAGTGTCTTAAAACCAGGGTAACACGACACCAGGTTATTGATTTTTTCTGCTGTCATGACCATCACGATAGCAGAAGAAACAATCGCTGCGACCATAAGTGGGACATCACTTGTCAAACCAACGGCGGTTATCACCGAGTCCATCGAGAATACAGCATCCACGGCAACAATCTGCAACAGAACTACCGCTAAACCAGTACGGGCGTGAGTTGAGTGAGCCGACTCGTTGTGATTTAACCAACTCCACAACTCTTTCAGGCTTTTAGCCAAGAGGAATGCACCACCCGCAATCATGATGACGTCTCTTCCGGTAAACGCATGGTTCGCCAAAGAAAATAGCGGTTGAGTCAGTTGCATGATCCAAGAGATTGAAAACACTAAACCAATACGAGCAATAACAGCAAGACCAATACCAAGGTTTCTTGCCAGCTTACGTTGGTGCAGCGGCAGTCTTTCACATAAGACAGAGATAAAAACGACGTTATCAACGCCTAAGACAACTTCAAGCGCAAACAAAGTGGCGAAAATAGCCCAAGCTTCTGGTTGCATAAAAAGTTCTAGCATGAGCATGTCTCCAATAATAAGAAGACATATGGTGAAGGGTTTTGTCGACTAAAGGGGTCGTCCATTAATTATTTATACCTTTGTTACTGAGGGATCATGAGTAAATCACCAAACAATCAACAAAACAATATCTATTTTAATTAACAAGGAACAAGTTTAATTCGTGTACAAATCAATCAACTCCTCCAAATTGATTAAAATTACATAGAAGCTTTAGAATTGAATAAATGAAAGCATTAAAGTCCAACAAAACTAAGATAAATTTCTAGACTTATAAGCACCATCAACCCTTATGCAACCCATTAAATGCATTGAGCTCAAAGAGAAACAGGCGTGTTTCCGAGATAAACAATAGTAAAAATTTGTTTCATGCTGATATACTGCCAAAAATCATAAGAAACCATGCTATTTATGGACTACATTGCTCTTTCGCGTATAAGCCTTAAACATCTAACTGTTTTACATATGTTGTTAACCACTCACAGCGTCACACTTGCGGCAGAACGCTTGTGTGTAACACCATCGAGCGTCAGTAAAACGCTCGGACAGTTGCGCGAAACGCTAAAGGATGACCTTTTTTATCGTGATGGCACTCGCTTAGTGCCGACAGCATTTGCGCTGCATATAGGCCCATCAATCCATGGCATACTCTCCAGTATGAATGGGTTATTACATCAAGGCTCTTTTAATCCGGCTTACTATCAAGGTAGTTTTTCATTAGCAATGCGTGAAAGTTCGTTTGAGCTCTTTGCGCCAGTTCTACAGCACTTGTCCCAACAACTGAGCAATCACGCGCACTTGAATGTCCATGCGAAAGAGGAAATGAGCTTCGATGCATTAGCAAGAGGTCAAGTGGATTTTTTGTTGCTTCCTCACGATCTCAGCCAACCACCCACACAAAATAAAGACTTGGTCTGGAAAACCATTTTGAAAGACGAAATGGTTTGCTTAATGAGAGCATCGAACCCACTCGCTGAGCAACCCCTATCTGTTGAAAGTTACCTTTGTGCAAGACACATCGGTATTCATGATAAAGATCTGTCACAACCTTATTTTGAGCAAAATCTCACCCAAAGGCATTCAAAGCGAAACTTGGCCATGCGTGTAGCCGACTTTGGTTCAGCTGCGGTGATGTGTCAGCACTCGGATTACTTGTTCACATGCTCCAAGCTTTGGGCAAGAGCGGCAATGCAAGCAAAAGGTTTGGTTGAACAAGCTCTTCCATTCGATTACGGACAGGTAGCCTACAGCCTCGTTTGGAACAAAGCGAGCTTAAACGATCCCGCTTTAAAATGGTTACAGCAACAATTACTCGACGCCTGCGCCATGTTAGATGCCTGTGATGCGTAAGCATAGATAAACAACGGTACTACGTGAGTACTGTCGGCACTGTGATAGGGTTACTCACGTAGCATCGAAGCTCTGATTTTAAGCGTTCGATATCATGATGAGAGCACATATCCCAAGTTAACGCCTCCCCCACTACTCCGTGATGCTGAAAGGCATTTAAACGGATAAGCACCGATTCAGGAAGAGTACTCAAGTAACGCCCAATTGCTACGATTTCTATATCTAAATCACTTTTTTGGGGAATATGCAGTAAGCGGACCTCGTACAATTTTTCGTGCTCAACAAGGTACTGAAGGGTTTTAAATACACGATGATTATCACGCCCAGTTAGCCACTGATGCGTCTCCGTCTGCCACGCTTTCAAATCGATCATTGCGCCATCCAGAAAAGGTAGAATACGCTGCCAACCAGCAACCGCTAAAGAACCGTTACTGTCGATGAAACAAGAGAGGTGCCGTAATTCAGGATCTTGTTTTATCCCTTTAAACAGCTCAATAATGAAAGGAAGTTGTAAGGTAGATTCCCCACCGGATACAGTAACACCACTGATGAAAAAGCGATGTTTGCGTATCAAATCGAGCATTGTTACTACAGAGTAGTCAGTAATTTTTGGATTAGATTGGTTCTGACATATCTCTATACAATGATCGCAGTGGGTGCACTCCTCTTTAAGCCAAACAACGTTGTTGTTTTCGTCGAACTTCAATGCGCCTGCTGAACATTCACTCACACACTCACCACAATGATTACAATGGTTTATCGTGTGAGGATTGTGGCAGTTCAAACACTGATAGTTACAACCCTGTAGAAAGATGACTAGACGATTTCCTGGCCCATCAACACAAGAGAAAGGAAGGATACGAGTGACTTTTGCCAAAAGGCTTCCACTTCGTCTAGACATCTTGTTCTTTCCTAAACCGAACTTATGCCTGCGTGTAAGTCGGTGTTACTTCATGACTCACCACACGTGGCGAGCGTTCTAAAATTTTGGTATTTTTTGCTGCTTCTGCACCTAGAAACGTCGTGTTGGTTCTCGAACCTTCTTTATCATATTTCGCGACATCTGAAAGTTTGATCATGTAGCCTGTCACGCGAATTAAGTCATTTGAAGTGACATTCGCGGTAAACTCACGATAACCAGCATTTAGTGCCCCTTTACATAAATTGAACATCGCTTCTGGGTTAGATTTCACCGTTTCATCAATCGTCAAAATATCGCTGATACCCGCACGATAATACTGATGATGCTTCGCCGTTGCTTGTACATAAGTGACAGGGTCTGGCTCTGCACCATAAGGCAGACGTACACCTGGCGTAACATCATGATCTAAGCTAATGCCGCCTTGTGCATGTAAGAGCGCTTTGCCATCTAAACCATATTTCACCGGGGTTGAGTCCACCAGTTTAGCCAGTGTTGCTGAAACATCATGAGCAAAAGTATTTGCTCGATCATTTTTTCCGTATCGCCCTATTTGCCCTTCTTTTTCAAATAGAAGGATTACCGCTTCGGCCATGCCATAAACGCCATACATTGGCGCGAAATAGGACTCTTTTATCAACCCTTCTTGCGTCAAAAAGCCTTGAAAGAAGTTCGATTTTTCATGCAAGTGCGTGCTTCTTGCGTTTATGAGCTCGACCATTAATCGATGGTAAGAAGGCAACGCACTGTTTAAGAAGTCGTTACAGTCTGATGCTCGTTTTGCAACTTCTTTTAAATTCATTCGCACCAATGTGTTCGAGCCACCTGCTAATGGAAGCGAGTTGTAGCAACTTACAATACCAAAGCGTGAGCCGTTGTAGGCTTTCGCGTGCATTGGGTAATTGGCAATATGCGGTTTACTGCATTCACAAATGTTCTGTGTCGCTTGACGAAGTAAATCATCAGGTGTAACTGTCTCGTCGTACATAAAGGTGAGATTCGGTGCGATCTGCTTGAGCTCCGCATCTACTTTTAAAACAGTGCGACAAATAATGTTGTCTGTCGGTCCGACATTCACATGCATAAACGCATCTGGCAATGTGCGATCCAGCATGATCCAAAAATGTTTTAACTTTTTGTAAATCTGGCTCTCTGTTAGGTCGCCTATGTAAGGCAACAAGACATCATCTAACTGGCCTAAGTAAACCGGAATGTTCGTTACCGAAGGAACATGATGGTAAATGATGGTAAGCATATTCAACGCATCATCGAAATCATCAGCCGGAGACAACTCTAAATAGTCTGAGCCTTGCGATAGAAATTTAGCGTAATCAGGCAACACATAGCGAGGTTTAAACGGTGCATGACCTTCAAACATATCGCAGATGATGCCTTCATCCATTGCTTGTCTCAGTGATGGAGATACGGTCATGTAAGGAATGCACGCTTCCGCCTCTAAAGCTAAAAAACTCGACTTCTGTTTTGGAGAAAGACGGACGTCGGTCGCGATATCTAGAAAACGTTGTTGTAGTTTAGAAAGGCTTGTCATCTAAGATATTCCTACAAAGTAACCACAAGCCCACAAGACAAAATACGAGCTCTACCCCTAAAGAGTAACGTGATTTTACTCCTGCTTGGCTGTTGCCACTAATGAAAATAAACAAAACGTCTATTTCCATTCTGGAAATAAGACAAAGCTAAATTAGCGCATTCCAACTTACTATATGGGAAAACCTAACTGCGTACCGAAATCTGTCTTACTTATCGGTTTGCCGTCGACAACATCACGCCTGCACCAATAAATACTCCACCAGTCAAACGATTGAACAACTTCGCCCTTCCAGCGACAAACAACCAATCGGAGGCTTTTACCCCTAACAATGCATAAAATGTTAGCCAGCTAAGCTCAAAAACCACAAATGTAGACGCGAAAATCGCGTATTGAGCCAGTAGCGGTGCGGAAGGTTCAATGAATTGAGGAAACAAAGCGGTGAAAAAGACTATCGCTTTGGGGTTACTAGCGCCAACAATGAAACCACTAGTGAACGCGCTGAACGCTGTCGCGGAACTTTGAGTCGTTGCCGTTTTATTAAAATCTCTCTGAGATGAGCGCAACGCTTGAATACCTAACCAGATTAAATAAGCGGCACCACACCATTTGATAATATTAAAAACTAACTCAGATGAAGCAATGACAACTCCCAGCCCGGTAAATGAGAGCGTAAGGATGCTCGTAATCGCAGACAAACTGCCAAGTGCAGTCATGAAAGCAATACGAAACCCACTACTCACTCCTTTACTTAAACACAACAGTGAGCTTGGTCCTGGTGAAGCTGTGAGCACGAGAATGGCAAGAGTGTAAAAAATCCATGTATCTATTTGCATTGGCATCCCTTCCAGCAAAATGAGGTTTATAGCCCATTGTGTATAGAACTATTTTATCGCCCGGTTTCTATCCATGAAGCCGAGGTCTTAATAACCATCTTGCATCTAAATAACTTAGAAAAAATTAATAGATAGTTATGCAAATAAAATACGATCTACATGCAAGGATGTAAAGCCTGTTGTATAAGCTTATCTATTTCTCTTAATCATAAAAAGGCTTAGGATCGATCTCTAACGATGAAGGCGCGATCGCTCTTTCAATTTTGTACGCACTCGTTTTTAAATCCACCATCGTGACATCAATGTATCGTTTATACTTGCGGGAGTAGAAACATTTCACTTCTGGCTTTAATGCTTGAGATTCATTTGAAGACCAAACAATACCAACACGCCCATCGTTCAACTCGACAATGGAGCCTACGGGGTACATCCCAATGCAATTAATGAATTTGTAAACTAAGTCTGCGTCTAAATGAAATGGCGTTAGACTCAACAAGATTTTAAACGCTTCCGCAGAACTCATGCCTTTTTTGTAACAGCGATCAGCCGTTAGCGCATCGTAGATATCTACAATACAGCTCATACGGCCGTGAATTGGAATCTCATCCCCCTTCAAGCCTCTAGGATAACCATTGCCATCTAACTTCTCGTGGTGCATCAAACAAACATCACGGCTTACTTCACTAAGCCCTTTTACGTGAAGGATAATCTCACCTGCGAACACTTGATGTAGCTTCATATGTTCAAATTCTTCAGGCGTTAGCTTCGCTGGCTTGTGCAAGATCTTATCATCGACTTTAATTTTACCTACATCATGAATAATGCCACCTACAGCAAGCTGTTTTAGCGTTGGCTTATCCAAGCCCAAGTACTTACCGAATGACACTAAAAGACAAGCGACATTGACGGAATGTTCCAATAAGTAAGAGTCTTTTTTTCGGAGTGCAGAGACACACTGCAACGCATCTGAGTCAATCAAAACACTTTCAATGACATCGTCAGCCCAAGCTTCTACTTCATCAACTTCAATGATTTTTCCTTCAAAAGTTTGATTCAATAGTTTCTGCGCCAAATCTTTTGCTTCGGCGATCAGCTTTTTGGCTCGCTTGTGTTGGATGTCTCTCGAACGATAAGTTCGTTGACCCCTCTTAAAATCTGAGTGTTTCTGCTCTCTCGTCTCTTTAGTGGCATCAGTTGATTCATCTACAGGCTTGAAGACACACTGCTGCGAAGATAATGTTTGATCTACCCAAACATACTTTACGCCACTTGTAGCAAGCTTCTTAATGCCTTCAGGGCTAGATATCCGCCCTGCATTGGCTAAATTGACGCGCTTGTTGTGCTCTATCGCGGTAACAAACATACCAACGCCGATATCAGCGAGCGCAATTTTGATTGAATTTTTCGGATCGTACTGCATATAAAGAAGGCTTACTCGATATTAACGTCCGCATTATAAGAGATTTGATTACTTGGCGTGATAATAAATTTGAATTGATTACAATTAATGAGCATCCTGTCAATTAATAATCGGTCGCGCTCATTAAGTCCTTTTTGTTATTATGGTTTTATCCAAGATAACATATATACAAATGACGTTAGAAAACAGCACATTGATACCGACACAACTGAAAATAACTTTAGGATAATTATTCATAAATATTTATAGATTGCGGACGGCATCAATAACTGTATTTTATAAATGATTTTTACTGTTGACTATTTTTTATAAATGTCGATGATTAGCCGCCTAATCTTAGTATGTTATTAACCTAGTAGCGCATAAAATGATAGCCAAACAATTTGAACTGACACTTTTGTGATTGTAATGTACGCCAGCAGATCAACTCTATGTTATCAACCCCAACACTCATCTCTGATGCTAAAAGGCTCGAGGAGGAAATATCTTGACCACCATATTTGACCAACAAGTCTCAGATAGTGACCGAGAGTTCCTAAAAATCGTCGAAGAACGATTCATTCATATCTTCGATGTATTTAACGAAGGCCTCTTTTACATGGATGAGTTTGGCACCATGGTATTTTATAACAAGGGCTTTTATGAGCAGCTTGGTATCAACGCTGGTCGAATCAGCTTAGAGCAATGGTTAGACCTTGTTCACCCTCTCGATCGAGAAGACTCTCCACTCGGGTCGATGCTCACATCATTACCAACAACACGAGGGTCACAACGACCTACCGCGTGCGTAAACCCAATGGACAGTACGTCTGGATTGAAGGCGTAGCCATGACCAAAGAAACAGAACATGGTCATTATATGGTTGGTAGCCACCGTGATATTTCTGAACGCAAGCTGATGGAAAGCTACATTCATCAAGTCGCATTTCATGACAATGCGTCAGGTATGGCTAATCGCGCCCATCTCTTGCTGGATATTGAAGATAGTGTGCGAGCCACTGATTCTTGTGCATCTATCTGTTACATTCAGATAGAAGAGATTAAATCTTACTTAAATCAATATGGCAGCGAGTTGGTCGATGGGTTAGTGGAAAAATTGCTACAAACTCTCAGTCACCTACCTTCTCCAAATAGTTCTGTATATCGCGTACATGATGATGACTTTGCGATTTTGATTCACGATGAATGCTCGGTAGAAACGCTGCAAAGTTATGCCGAAAGTTTAAAGGAAACCTACCACGAGGCAGTGATTGAAGAGGGCCAATACTTAGGAAGTAACATTAGTATTGGTTTGTATCCTTGCATAGATCCAAGTCACTCAGCAGAGGAAATATTACGTAAAGCAGCACGAACTTGTCAGTACGCAAGCGAGCAGAATAAAGACCGTGTTGCGGTTTACAGTGAGAAAACTCAGCATGCCGTAGACCGTTATTTCTTTATTGAGCAAGGTCTAAAAAGTGCACTTGAAAAACAGACATTAAGCGTTAAGTTTCAGCCAATTATTGACGCCAAAAGCTCAAAAGTAGTGAGCTTCGAATCTCTGGTTCGCTGGCGTAGCAAAGAGTTTGGCGAAATTTATCCAGACGAATTCATCCCCGTCGCAGAGAACAAAGGTTTGATTGTCGAACTCGGATATCAAGTCTTTGCCAAAGCGTGTGAATTTATCAAAAACTACCGTGAGCGTTACCAAAACCAAGTTCGTGTAAACGTGAATGTTTCTGTACTTCAGTTAATGAATAGTGAATTCCCTGCGCGAATTAAAGCCATGGCGGATGAGGTTGGTGTCGATCCTGAGTCTATTGTGTTGGAACTAACAGAAACGTTTATTTTGGATAATAATCAGACAGCCATTGCCCCTCTGAATACCCTCAGGGAACTAGGATTTGCACTCTCTCTGGATGACTTTGGATCTGGTTACAGTTCATTAAATAGCTTCTTCGACCTCCCGATGACACAAATCAAAATTGATAGGTCGATGGCGTGGAAAACACTAACCAACCGCTCTTCACAAGAATATCTGAAGTTTCTTATCACTATGTGCCAGGAAAATAATATTGAAGTAGTGATTGAGGGAATTGAAGACGCCAAAATGTGTGAATTTTTTACCGAAATGGGCGTCGATTATCTGCAAGGTTATTGGTTCTCTAAGCCACTTTCTGTTGCCAGTGCAAGCCGCTATTCGTTGAGTTAAGCATACTAGAGCAATATTCCGCACGGCCACGTTAAACATGCTGAACTATTCACTATAGATTTCAGACACTAACTGGCCGTGACGAAAACAAAGCTTAATGCCCCCTATTAACGTAGGCGTTCAAACACCACACTCTGATCTAAATGTTCGTGATACTGAGTGTAATCTAAGCCCACATCAAAGATATATTGGGTCACCAGGTTTCTAACGCACTCTATTAATTGGCTTGCTTGCCATGGTTTTTCAAAGTAGCGGTCAATGCCTGCGGAGTTGATCGCATTAATCGTATCGGTGTGCGTCGCTTGCCCGGTAAGAAGCACTTTCCTCGTAAAGCCAAAACGACCGTCTTTTGATACATCGGTCAGCAGTTCTACTCCCGTTTTACCTGGCATCACATGATCGGAAATAATCAATGCGATCATCTCGCCTTCTGCATCAAATTCATCCATCAGTTCTAGAGCCTCACCTGCTGATTCGCAGTCTTCGACATTCAACCATTGATTTAACGGCTCTAAATCTTGTAGAACCGCGCTTAGTACCTCTCGTTGGTCATCAACGCAAATTACATTAAGCTTCTCCATGTTCACCCTCTACTGGTAACTTGATTCTAAAAATCGTTTTTTCACTGTCGCTCTTTACCACAATAGAGCCGTTATATCCGGCGATAATGCGCTTCACAATCGACAGACCTAACCCTAAACCAAACGACAATCCCCCCTTTTTAGTGGTGAAGTTTGGCCGGAAAATTTTTCTACGTGTCGCTTCATCAATTTCTGGTCCATTGTTAGCAATCGTGACCAAAATTTTACCCTTACTCTCCCGAGTATGTATTTCGATACCGGGTTTCTCCGTTTCACCAAGTGCATCGCACGCATTCTTTAATATATTTACCCAAACTTGGACGAGTTCGGTTTGAGAACCAGTAAAAGCAGGTAAATCCGCAGGGCTAAAACGAACACTCACTCGTCTTAAGTCACTTTGCAATAGAGCCAATGCGCGATTGATTGAATCATTGATGTTAATCGCTTCATCCAAGTCGATATCCGTGCGCCCCAATTGTTTTACGGATCGTACAATGCCAACGGTATGTTTAGAGGCAATGCGTAAGTCATGGAGATCTCGTCCCATTTGCCAGAAACGTATCGCTTCTTCTGGTCTTTTTAGCCAATGTTCCGAAAGGAAATTATTTGGAACGGCACGTGCAAGATCACGAGCAACCTCCTTGGTTAAACCGTAGTATTTTTCGAAGTGGCGCCCCCGCTTTCTCGCTTCGCTAGAAGAGACTTTCTGCCCTTGCATTAAACCAAAATCAAAAAATTGACTCGCTTCCGGATGAACTTCTTCAAGCAATTCCATGATAACTGTCTCTAGCCGTTCTGATTTACTGCTTACAACGCCTATCGCATTGTTCAACTCATGAGCAATACCCGCTGCAAGCTGCCCCAACGTTGTCATTTGCTCTGCGGTATGAAGCTTTTGTAGTGCTTTTTCTTTAGCCAATGCCTCTTGCATTGCGCGCCGTTGACGACGAGATAATTCGTTAACCATCACAGGCATAAATTGTGTCGTCAATGGTCCGTATGTCGCCTCTTCCACGGCAGGCGTATCACGCTGTATCCAAGCCAATTCAACATCGGTTTGAGCAATCACTGTCGAAGAGGCAGTCCACGTACCAGAAAAGAAACTATGTACGCCAATAAACGCACCTTGAGACGCAGAAAATACCTGAATCGGTTTCTTGTCATCTTCCGCGTAATAGCCCGCCAGTTCTCCCGACAGCACATAGTACAAGCGATCGTTGTAGCCAGCTTGCTCAATAAGCACCGACCCGGATAAAACCGTTAATCGGCGTTCAAGGTGATTAAAGTAGCGTTGTACTAACGCGTCTAACTTCGTTTCGTACATGGGTTATCCAATATGCCCAACAGTATGTAAAATCCACACCATCACAAAGCTGAGTAATACGCCAATCACGCCTAGCACGGCACCGATACGAGCCATTTGGCCGCTCCCGACATGCCCTGTTGCATGAGCTAACGCGTTTGGTGGCGTACTGATTGGTAACGACATACCGAGTGAAGCAGCAAATGTCACGACCAAGATCAGAGTAACTTCACCGCCGAGAGGCGTTAGCGAAGCCATAGAAGTACCCAGCGCAGCCATAATCGGCATCAGCAAGTTTGCGGTGGCTGTATGCGACATAAAGTTTGCCATTAACAAGCACAAGAAAGCCGCACCAAACAAGACAACATATGGCGAGAACTGATCAAACGGAATGCTGTGTACCACCAGCTTCGCAAGCCCGGTTTTATCTAGAGCAAGGCCCAGAGCAATACCGCCTGACACCAACCAAAGCACATCCCAAGAGATTTTCTTCAAGTCTTCTTTGTTAATGATGCCCGTCAATGAGAACACTGCGACCGGAATTAATGCTACTGTGTAAGAATTCATTCCATGTGCAGACCCCATCAACCAAAGAATAATCGTGCCGGCAAAGGTGACGTAAACCATTATTGCTTTGGGTGTTTTCAAAAACTTGCTTTTAATGTTCAGATCGATGGTGGTTTGTTCGGCTTTATATAAAAAGCCAATCAGAAACCAGGCTAACGCCATCATCACAATAACGAATGGCACACCAAATACCATCCATTCACCAAACGTAATTAAGTTGTCACCAACCAAATATTTTAGGGCGATGGCATTCGGTGGCGTGCCGATTGGAGTACCAATGCCACCAATGTTGGCTGCAACAGGAATACACAAGGCGAATGCAATTCGACCTGGGTCTTTAGGCCCGAAAACCGCTATCACAGGGGTTAAAATGGACAACATCATCGCTGTTGTTGCGGTGTTTGACATAAACATGGAAAAAACAGCGGTGATCAGCATCAACCCCAGCATAACGAACTTTGGTTTTTGTCCAAATGGTTTGAGTAACACTCGGGCTAAGTTGACATCTAACCTGTACTTTGTCGCCGCCATAGCCAAAAAGAAACCGCCGAGGAAGAGCATAATAATCGGACTAGCGAAGGTCGCCATTATCTCGTTGTATTGTAATAGTTCACCAAAATGTGGCTGCCCCTCTTGCAAACGAAAGAGCACAATACCTTTATTTGATACAAGCAATAGCTCTAGGACAATGATCACAACCGAAGTGGCGTAGATTGGAATTGGCTCGAATACCCAGCAAAGTGCGGCAAGCAAGAAGATTGCAATCACTCTTTGCTGGACGATAGTAATGCCATCAAATGGGAACGCAGAGAGAGGCATTAACCAAACAAGCAATGGTATCAATGTTGGAACAACGTATTTGAGATAAGGGCGCATAGTACTACTTCTCTTCCTGAGATGGTTAGCCAGACACATTTGGCGTTTGGAACGCTATTACCCGCCGCAAAACCAAAACTTTCAGACTGTTTTTTAAGCCTTCAGAGACGAAATGCGGTAATGGCGTTCCAGAGAAGATTATGTACACTGTTTTCAAACAAAACGTTGGTGCGAGATCAATGAACTCGCTTTCACATTGGAAAACATTTTATATCTGTGTTCAAGCTCACTAAATGCTCACTATTTAAGTTAAATATACTTTTCCATCATAAAGTTAGTTAAGGTTTCTCCCCTAACCTCAACACGTTGTCGAGACTTAACTGTGAAACCCATTTTCTCGTAAAAAGGTCGGGCGGTAATACTCACTTCAGAATACAGTCGTTTTATCCCCTGTACTTTCGCCTGTGAAAAAAGAAAAGACATCAAATCACGACCAACACCTTGTCCTTGGTATTCATGATGGCAAAAGAAATGATCAATCAAGCCGTCACCTTGCAAATCACAATAGCCAACGACCTGCCCTTCTATCTCCGCGACGTACGGTTGAATATCGTCCATTTTTCGTTGCCACACATCGAGGTCAAAATCTGATGGTGCCCAAGCGGAAACTTGTGATTCCGTATAATCGCGACGATTAATGATTCGCACAGTATGGTAAAAGAGTGCCCACAGTGTTGGGGCATCCTCGGTGCGATAGCAGCGTATTGAGAGCATCAATTTCCTCATTCCTATTCAATAAATACTAAGCATTAACGCAAAGTGATACTAGTGAACTCATCATTTTCAATGCCAATCACTAAAGGCTTCCCAATCTGATCACTGTTCATCAATACGGTTGTATTCAGCTCTCGGCTTGATCTGCGTATATTGCTTTTTCTTATGATATGAATATTCACAATATAATCGGAATACTCCTTTGTGATTCCGCCGGAAAATTCTACGTGCTCACTTTCATTGTCTCGGACAACATGAAATTTTCGATTGGCTTGAATATCAGTACTGATGGAGGAGTCACCATAGTTCAGCACAACGGACGTTGGTTCGCTATCTTGATTGGCAAAACAGCCAAATGCGAACATGCTTAATGCGAGTATACTTTTTGATTTAAACATTAATTATTCTATTTCTAGTTATTTTTCTGCTATTTGCATGACCAAACAGCACTTGTTCTGTGAGCGCCTATTGTGCCATAGCTGAACGCTGACTCTAAACGCGCAAAAAGATGAGCGATGAAAATTCCGTCCAAAACAAGCAAATGTGAGACAATGTGAGGGTCCCAAACTCACTCAACCAGTCAAAGGCCACTGTAAATCTCTGTTTTTTTATGCTTTTAATTCATGTGACCGTGTAAGGAATACATACAACCTCTTACTTTTTCATACGCAACTAGATGAATCGTTCGAGAAATACGGCATCGTCTATGCCACATGTTACAAATCGGCTTACCTTATTATTACGTATGAACTGGAATTATGGCACTAACTTCCCTCTCTCTTTTAATAAGGAGAGGATTTCAACAATCAGGCTTGCCACGTTTTTATAGCTAAAATCAGTAGAGCGTTACCAACATCGGTTGGTCTAGGAGCAATAAATGAAAGACCCTCTCAACTTTACTCACCTTGTAAAAATTTGGCTCATGTCAATCGCGGTTATGCTGGGTGGATGCACTCAAGGAGATTGGCGTACCGCTAGCAGAGAACCTGCGGGTATCGCACCCGATCCTTCCAATGTTAAGCATGCTGTGATTGAGTTTTACGCCGCAGACGCGTTTGGTTGGCGAGGCTGGTTTGCCGTTCATACATGGTTTGCAATAAAGCCTGAAAATGCGAACGAATATACAGTGTATGAAGTAGTCGGCTGGAGAGTGAATCGCGGACAACCCGCTCTATATCAGTACCAAACTGGGACGCCAGATCGATATTGGTATGGTGCAAAACCAGAAAAGATCCTCTCCATACAAGGTGAAAAGGCCCGCCAGCTTATCCCTAAAATACAAAGTGTTATTAACCAATACCCTTGGGCTGAAGAATATACGCTGTTTCCAGGGCCAAATAGCAATACATTTCCGGCTTGGGTGGGTAAACAAATTCCAGAATTAGAGCTGAACTTGCCGTTTCGCGCAATTGGTAGCGGTTACGCCAGCGATTAACAGCAAAGATTAGTCACTGGCTCGTTTTATGTTCAGCATAAAGCGCAATATCTATTGTGCGTCGTCACCCAACTCCGTTCTATTTCTTCCATTATGTTTCGCTTTATACAGTGCATTATCGGCGTCTTTCATTACCGCTTCAATTGGTGTGTCATTGCCTTTCCAGTGAGAAACGCCCAACGAAACCGTGACCTTACCAACCACCTGAAAGTCATGTTGTTCCACGTTGTGTCTAATACGCTCTGCAACATCCATAGCGTGGTTTACGTCTGTTTTTTCCAAAAACATCATAAACTCTTCACCGCCAGAACGACACAGGTGATCATTAGAGCGAGCTTGGTCTTTCATTAACTGCGCAAACTCTCTAAGTAAGTTGTCACCCACGTCATGGCCATAGTTATCGTTTACGCTCTTAAAGTGGTCAATATCTAGCGCCAAAACAGAGAACGCGGTATTTTCCTGCTTAAACAAACCAAGAACTTTATCTAATCCACGTCGATTCAATAATCCAGTCATCGAATCTGTTAATGTATCCAGTTGCAGCTTATCAATGGTTTTTGACACGATACCAAATGCTTTAAGAAAACTAAGCTTCAAATGTGAGACCTCAAAATACCAAGACTTAACCAGTTTGAGATCATCGATAGATGATGAATGTTCTTCGACACCTCGCACAGCACCCGCTAACTGCCAAAGTGGTCTAGAAATAAGAAGGGACAAGAACCAAATTAGCAACAAAGTTAATAAACCAATTGGAATCGACTTAAGGAAAACATTCCACATCTGTTCATCTAGCACAGATAACGTCATCGATTTCGGGCGCTGAGCAACAATTCCCCATCCTGATGACTTTACTGGTGCATAACCAGCAAGCATTTCGACGCCGCGAGAGTTAACAATTTCTTTGTTACCGCTCTGCCCCATCGTCACCGCTTTGATTGCCTCATTATCGTCGATTACTTCACCAACTCTCGATTGATCTGGGTGATAAATCAGAGTGTTACTCTCATCGACAACGTAAAGGAAAGAACCATCTTTGTATGCGTGCTGGCTGAGTAACTCTGCAAGAATATTTTCTTTTTCTAGATAAATAGTGCCGCCGATATAACCTAAATATTCATTAGATTGAGAAAATATAGGGTATGAGATGGTTAACAAGTAATTTCCAGCTGGCGATATAAATGGTTCAGTAACAACCGGTGCTTGAGCGTTTAAAGACTGGCGTTTTCTTTCACCCACTAACCTTACACCTTTCACCTGAAGTGTTTCAGGGGATACAGAAATAATAACCCCTTTTGCATTAACGACAACCACAGAGTTAAATGATTTGGTTTGCGTTCTTAATCTCTCAGCCTCTTTATCAAGAAGCTGAGCGTCATGCATCTTGTCTTTTAGCACGTTCGCACTGTATTTTAACTGCGACATTGAGCTTTCTATGAAAGAGTCTGTCATTTCAGACATTTTTTGGGCGTAAACACGGTTTGATTCTAACGTGTTATTGATGATGAGATCCCTTTGAACACGATAAATCGAGTAGAATGCGTTGATCAAAGTGACAAGCACACTGAACACACATAGGGTGACAATAAGATTTCTAAGATTGAGTTTTTCTTTTCTTCTAAAAGACATTGCCAATGGCCAACTTTGAAGGCTTTCTATATGAATGAGCGTATAGGTTATATGAAATTGATTTGATTTTCAGGTAGTAAGTTGGGATCAATGTTAATATTTGCTCACATTAAAGAACACTTTATGAGCTAAAAAGAGAATTCAGTAGCACGATAAAGAACCGTGCTACTTTCATATTTGGCGTTTAAGAGGATTTTGTTTCTGTCATCGTTTTTAATATATCCACAACTAGCTGATGATCATCTAACTGCGGTAAACCCGATACCGTCACAACCCCAACCAAACCAGACCCAGAAAGCCGAATTGGGAACGCGCCACCATGAGCACAGTACTCACGAGCATCGAGATGAGGCTGATTTTCGAAATCACGTTGCTTTTGCTTGTTGTACAGAGAAAGATAGTAAGAGCTGTGGCCATACCTCAATACTGAGTTTCGCTTCCTACGGACCCAATCTAAATGATCAGCACAGGTTCCTGCCATCGCGTATTGAAATAGCGTTTGTCCAAAGCCGTAAACCTCAATAGCAACAGCCGCGCCGCGAGCTTCAGCCTCTTCTTTTAGAGCGAGGCCGATAGACCACGCAATATGGTGATTAAATTCCGCCAACTGAAGTTCATGCTCTTGCAGGGCCACGAGTTCAAGCGTCAAACTCATGGCTTCACCTGAATCGTTTTACCCGTTTTACTGCTTTCCAATGCCATCTCAATCAGAGCGATATTCTGTACTGCTTGAGCGGCAGGAACCGGGTTATCAGTGCCCAAACGAATGGCGTTTGCCACACCAACAAAGTAAGCTTGGTACGCGCCTCTCTCCGTTTTGATAGTTTGCGCACCGTCTTCGTCGTAACGGACGCCGTATAACGCCTCATCTTCTTCCGACCAAGCATCGTTTTCCGGCAAACGGCCTTCTTTTAAGTAGCCCTCTTGAGGATCTAATCCGAACTTTTCATATTTAGCTTCCGTACCCAATACTTTGTAGCGGAGATTCGGCTCTGGGCTATACAAGTTTGAATGCAAGTGCACAATATGCTCAGGGTAATGAAGTATCAAGTTGTAATAATCAATCGTTGTCGCACCCGGGCGCATCATTCGACATTGTGCGTCTATCGCATCTGGCAAGCCAAACAACACCAATGCTTGATCGAGAAGATGAGGAGCAAGGTCGAATAGAATACCACCACCATCTTGAGCTAGCTCTCGCCAGCGTTGACGAACTTCAGGGCGGTAACGGTCAAAGTGTGACTCGAACAGCTTTATATCACCTAACTTACCTTGTTCGATAAGAGATTTAACCGTGAGAAAGTCTCCATCCCAACGTCTATTGTGAAAAACGCTCAGCACCAGACCTTTCTCTTCCGCCAAGGCGATAAGTTCATTACCATCTTCTATCCGAGTAACAAACGGTTTTTCGACGATGACGTGTTTCCCATTGTTCAACGCACGCTTTGCAAGTTCGTAATGTACGTCATTTGGCGCAGTAATGATTACGAGCTCTGCATCACTATCATCGAGTAAAGTATTCGCATCAGAAAACCACTTAGCATCTGGCCAATCATTTTGAACCGCCTCCTGTTGACGCGAGCTTATCGCGCTCAGCGTTAAATTTGGTAGCGCTTTAATGAAGGGTAAATGAAACGTTTTTGCTGAATATCCGTAACCAATCACAGCGGTTTTTACGGGATCGTAAGCCATTCTAAGATTCCTTATTTCGGTGACACAACAATACATTCAATATCATTGTGATCGAGGAGTTGTTGAAAATCTGATTGAGGAGGATGATCGGTAATAATGATGTCGATCTTTGACAAATCACATACGTGGTGGAAATTGTCGCTACCAATTTTTCGGGATTCACAAACGACGATGACCTGCTGAGCTTGAGCAATCATCGCTTGTTTCATTGTTGCTTCTAACAAACTATTTGTTGTCAGCCCCCGGGATGACAATGCACACACGCCAATGAACGCTTTGTTCACGTGATAATGCTGCATTTGCTGCTCTGCTTGCGCCCCTAAAACTGCTCTGGCATAAGGGTCAAAGTGTCCGCCTAAGAAATAAACGTCCATTGTGTCGTTTGTCTCAGCAGCGGTCAGCACATCAATGCTGTTAGTAACGACGTTGAGCTTGTTTTCTCCACAATGTGCTTTTCCTGCATAGAGTGGGAGCAGAGATAAAATGGTGCTGGTATCAATAACAAGATGGTCGCGCTCATCCAACAACGCTGCGGCAGCTTGAGCCAGTCGATGTTTAACGTCACTCACGGGTCGACTCGCGTATGCCTCGGTATGGGAAGAGATCGGCGCAAGCATGACACCACCTCGTATTCTTTGTAACCCAGGTTGCTGACTCAACTTAACTAAGTCTCGGCGAGCTGAATCTCGCGAGATACCAAAGTACTCACAAACTTCAGACAACGTTACTTTGTTTTGCTGCTCCAGCTTCGCTCTGAGTGCTACGAGTCTTTCTTCTTGTGTCATAACTTAAATTCACTTAAGTAATTTTAAGTGAATTTGCCACAATAATAGAAAAATTACCAACAAAACCACTTACAACCAACTCAATTGACCAAAGGTTAACCAAAGATAAATGAGCAGCAAGGCAAAACTTCCTAGGACGGTACGTTCACTCAGCCCACATAGTTAGGCGTATGAAGTTTATTTATACCCGTTTAAAACAACTGGCTCATCTAGCCCTAACTTCACTCTATTTCTTTTAATAAGCGCTTTTGGTAGTGGAATAAACCCAACATTTCGTACCTGTTGTGTATTGTGGTCGGTTGTAAGGAGTTCAAATAGCTTTGATTTTTTGATCTTCTGATTAGTGTCGAATTGTTTATTTATATAAACGTAATAGACCACGGAAAATGGATAGCGAAGAGAATAGATGCAATCTGTGCTCAAAGAGCATGAGTCATCGTTATGATGAACAGAGAGAGCCTTGTAGCTCGACCACTGTTCTGAGTATTTAAAATCGGAGTATCGCATATAAGCTTTGGCTGAAAAGTCGTCGCTTAAAGCCCGTTTCAATCGGTCTTCATCAAGCATTTGAATCGATGATTGACAACCATTAGAGCTCACATCTGGGTTACTTAAACGCATCTCCCCGAAAGCATACGTATTTGCATCACAGCGTTTCAATTCACTAACGGAAACACTATCTACCGTACTCTTTTGACTATTGATTACGACAATAGCGTTTGCCATTAAAAACAAACGTGTAGGCCTGTGGCCTCTTTCTCGTTGAAATCGGGAGATGTTTTCATCTGACCATATCTTAGATGTGATCGCAATAGAGGCTCCGTCATTTAGCATGTCGTTAAAACCACCAGACTGAGATGCAAGCGCTACATTTACACTTGGCTCATCTATCAATGTTTCTATCGTTTCTAGTATCTCTGGTTCGACAAAAATCGATGTTCGAGCCTCAGAGTCAGCAAATGCCAGCGGTGAAATCAAACATGAAGTTAGAGCAAAGAAAGGCAAGACTTTAATTTTCATAATTCAACTCCAACTTCGAGTTAGGTGTCAACTCGCTGTCCGAACTAAATATAGTCCACGCTTGTTCAGTACTTTCAGCTTTCGTGTTTACAACAGCAATTGTGCGCCTTTCCCGTTTTTTTAGTTGTACCGTCAATGCCGTATTCTGATAAAACTCTTGCTCTTCAATTCGATTATCTTGAATGCCGTTTCTCACTAGCAATTTTCGTATAGCTGCCGTTCTTTTCTTTGCCAACGCTTTGTTGTATTCGAGTGACGCTTCAGGGCTTGTGTCTCCTATCAGTATGACTTGCGCATTTGGGTTACTCTGAAGCAATGCTTTCAACTCGCTTAGCGGCATATCATGAGATGGCGTTACCTGATGCTCATCCATCGCAAAGAAAAAGCTGATCAGGTGTGTCTGCGAGTCGTTGACCCAATTCGCACAGCCCTCACTGTCAACAACCACACCTTTGGGCGTATCTGCGCAGTTATCTCGTTGGTTTATCACGCCATCACTATCATTGTCTTTAAGGTCGTTGTACTGGTAAGTGGTCAACGTCGTATTCGGTGATTCAGCACAGCCTGCTAACATGAAAACTAGAAGACTCGTCACTGCGAATTTATCCATTATTGTTCTCCTTCCAGTTCTCTGGATACTCAACTCGCAACGCATAAGTCAGAATCCCCATCGAGTTGAATAAACGGTAAGTGGCAACCAAATGATCGTACTTTGTTCGGGTGTAGTTCCGTCTCGCAACAAACGTTTCAACTTTGGCATCTAATACATCTAACAAACTGCGTCGCCCTACATTGAACTGCTGGATGTACCCTAATTCAGTTACTTTCGCCGCATCAACGTTGACTTTTAAAAACTCCATTTGCTGTTGAAGCAATGTATGTGCGTCCCATGCCAGCCTTACACCTTCATTCGCATCTAGTTCTGCATTTGCTCGAATAGCCCTCGCCTCCTCTACTCGCCAGGCAGTTGACTCCACTCGGGAGTCTGTAGAAAAGCCGTTAAAAAGATCGTAGTTGATCGTCAGCATAACCTTTGCATCTTCGTTAATGCCTTCAATATTATCCACGTTGTCTGTTTTGTTGGCTGACAGCTCAAGCTTGAGCTCTGGGTAGTAATCCCCCTTTTCTCTTTTTACTTCATGTCGAGCCGCCTCTAAATCTTTCATCGCTGACTGTATGGATGGGTGCAACCTAACCGCTTGTTTGAGTGCTTCGTCAAGCTTATTCGGAAGCAACTCCTGCGGGTAAACAGGTTCAACTAAGTTTTGCGGCGCTCGACCAACCAAACGTACAAATCTTGTTCTAGCATCGGAAAGATTGTTTTGGGCGGCAATCAATGAGGACTGTGTTGTCGCGACACGCGAAGAAACCTGCGCTAAGTCGGAGTTGCTGGTTAAACCTTTTTCTTTTTTATCTAGAATGAAACGGTAGATCTCTTGGTGTTCATTTAGGTTTCTTTCTGTCAGTTTCATCAACTCTCGGGCATGTAAAACATCCACATACGCTCTGACAGTATCTAATGCAACATTTTCCGCAGATGCCAATAAGTCCAAGCGTTCAGCTTCAGCCTCGTAAGATAGGCGATCAACATCAGCACTTGTTTTAAATCCATCAAATAACAGTTGGGAGATTCTTACGCCCATCTCCGTTCTTTCTAATGTTCTATCTTCACTGTCGATGTAGTTTCCGTTGTTATATCGAGTACCTTCGTACCCTGCTGCTGCATACAAATTAACCTGAGGAAGAAATGAACCATTTATGGCATTTCGGTCTCGTACCATCGACTCATAGCGAGAATAGCGAGCAAGCAAACTGGGGGAGCTATCGAGAGATAACGTAACTGACTCTTCTAAAGTCAAAGCGTTTGGCGACGATGATACTGCAAACAAGACCAATAACGTTGATTTAAGCCGCATCTTATATCCTTATGTCTATCTTTCTCTGAGCGAATTCTCTTTCGCACGTAATATAGGTTTTAACCAATAATTCAGTACTGTTTTTTCTCCTGTAAGAATGTCTACCACAACCTGCATTCCCGGGATGATCGTAAACTTATCATCAACCTTGAAAGTAACATTGGCACGGTAGTAGGCATTGCCCTCTTCATTTTGAAGTGCATCGGCGCTTACGTAGGTCACTTCTCCTTCTAGACCTCCGTAAATGACAAAGTCATAGGCAGACAACTTTACCGTTGCCGGCAGGCCAGGCCTTATGAAGGCGATATTCTGAGGAGAAATTCTCGCTTCAACGATTAACGTGCTATTACGAGGGACTATTTCTAAAATAGGCTCACCCGGCTTAACCACACCTCCGATGGTTCTGACAAAAACATCTTTGATGGTTCCATCGACCGGAGAAAGTAACTGCGTTCGATTCAACTGATCCGCAATCGCCTGACGACTTTCATTGAGCTGCGCTAGTTGCGTCACAACTTCATTGAGCTGCCCTTGTGCCTCTGCCCTAAAAGCAAGCGCAGTACCACGATAATCTGCGATGGATTCAGAATACACAGCCCTTTGTTTTTGGGCAGCAGCTTGTGAACTCGCGATGTCTCCTTTGAGCTTTATAACGTCTCTATTCAGTTTTAATAATTCCACTTCAGCTACCGCGCCACTAGAAACCACCTCTCTCAGCATATCTCGCTCTTTCGAGACAATAACCAGACTGCTTTTTAGTGTTTGAATGGTATTCAAGGTATCTAGATAAGCTTGCGATTGTTGCTCAATTCGCAATTTAGCCTCCTCCAGCTCAGACTCCAGTTGGCTCAACCGCTCAAGATAGTTTGCTTTGGCATTCAGATAGGCAGAGTGGCCGGTCATCGAAATATCAAATGTCTGAGGCTCGATACTCACTTGTTGTTTCCAATCCAGTTGGAGGCTATTCACTTTTACCGTTTCTAATTCAATTTGAAGCCTCTGCTTTCTGGCGAGCAAAGATTCAACTTGTTCAGAGGTCTCCGAATAGGTCGACTTAAACCTTGTATCATCCAGAATAGCGATGGTTTGCCCCTTAGTGACGCTTTCACCAGGCATGACAAGTAACTCCTTTAGAATGCCTCCCTCTAAGCTCTGAATCGTCTGAACAGACAAAGTAGGAACAACCTTTCCTTCGCCGACAACCACTTCGTCTAACCTCGCCCACGAGGCCCAAATAATCACACTTAGCACTAACGCGGCAGACAACCAAATCAACGTTCTCGAACGGTTTGCTAAATGAGCATTACTCCAACGAACTGTGCTCATAATTGACCTCCTTCGCGTACAATTGATACTGCGCGTACTCTGTTCGTTTTCGCGTTAGACTGTTGTTTAGCAAAAATTTCTTGGGGCGCTCCTTCCCTCAAAATTGTGCCTTTATCAAGCACAACAATTCGATCACAAAGCGATAATAAGGAATGTTTATGAGAGCTAATAATCATCGTCGTCGAGTGCGGCAACGATTTAAGAGCATTAAACAACGCATTCTCAGCTGGCTGGTCTAAGGAACTGGTTGGCTCGTCTAAAATTAATGCTGCAGGGTTTCGATAAAACGCTCTTGAAATCGCTACAGCTTGCCTTTGCCCCCCCGACAAATAACGCCCTCCTTCTCCGACTTGCGTTTCTAGACCATGAGGAAGGCGGCTCATGTACTGGTTCAAACCCGATAATTCTATCGCACGGCGTAATCGTTCTTGATCAATAACATGATGTCCTAATACTATGTTTTCCATAATGCTGCCGTATATAAGATGCGAATCTTGGCCAACCCAACCCGTTTTCTCTCTTATCAATTCGGCGGGCCAAAGCTGACTGTCAATGTCATCAAAATAAACGCTACCCTGTAAGGTACTGAGTTGATTGGTAATAATAGAAAGGAGTGTAGACTTTCCTGCTCCTGCACTACCAATAACGCCAACGCGTTCGCCTTGCTTGATAGTAAGATTAATATCTCTCAAACATGGCATATCAACATCTGGGTATTGGAAGCTCACGTTTTCTAAACGTATATTCCCTGCAAATTCGGCAGACGTAATGACCTGACTGCGTTGCACCTCCTGAGGTAAAGACATGATAGAATTTAAGCCTTCAACCGCTGTTTTTGTCTGTTGATAGCGAAGTAACAGCATAGCTAACTGGTTAATCGCCCCTGCAGCACGACCGCTAAGCATGACAATAGCAATGAGCCCCCCCATGCTGAGCAATCCCTCAGAAATTCTGTACACGCCTGTTACAAGTAACATTACGGTAATTACCTGCTGGCTAGATTGAATGGAGTAAGCAACGATATTCGAATAGTTTCGCGATTGATTTTGCCAATCAGAAAGCATGGATACCGTTTGCTCCCAACGCTTTTGTGCTTCTCCCGTAGCGTTATTTTGCTTAATCTCTTTTAAAGAGGACAATGAATCAAACAAGTGAGCTTGTCGCTTCATGGATAGTGCAGCACTTTCCGTATGTGATTGTTCTATTTTTGCTTTTACCGCAAAGCCAAGGATCAGCAGGGTAAACATGACGGCAATAGGTATGAACATCATTGCCCCACCTAGCCAACCTATTAAGACTAAAAATAACAACGTAAATGGGAGATCAACTAAGGTCACAAGAGATGCAGAAGTAAAAAAATCGCGAACACTATCAAAATCTTGTAGTTGTCGAGCGAATGCACCGACTGATGCAGGACGGTGTTCAAGTTTCATCCCCATAACTTTAGAAAAAAGTATCGAAGAAAGCTTGTTATCGATGTACTTACCCGCGGTATCAGTGACAACTCCCCTTGCTTTACGCAATAGCCAATCAAAAATAATGATGACGGAGACACCAGCGACCAAAACCCATAATGTACTGAAAGCTTGATTAGGCACTACACGATCGTAAACGTTCATAGTGAAAAGCGGAATAACTAGCGCTAGCGTATTGATAAGGAAAGAGGCAATCAAAAGATCTCGATACCACGGAGACATTTCTTTCACTACGGCGAAAAGCCAATGTTCATTATAATCCGCTTGAATAGAACTTATCCGTTTGTCCAGCTCTGGACGCATAGAAACTTGCCATGCTTGAGGCTGGAATCGATTATGCAGTTCCTCGCTCGTGACGTATTGCGTTTCACCTTGATCGTCACTAAATAACGTGACTTGATAATCGCTGTTATGTCGCTCAGATATAATAGCGGGTTGTAACGTCTTCCTATTGATTACCACCAATGGAAAGCTCAACATTGCGGTGGATTTTAAATCGATTAATGTGAGTTCAAGATCGGCTCGCTCAGCGGCTCTGATGAATAAGTCAACATCCAATCTACCCTCAACAAGAGGTAATCCAGAAAGCACCTTTTTTGTATGGTGTCTAACCTCAAAATAACGCATCAACCAAGTTAACGAATGCCCCCAAGGATCGTTAGTCAGCTCACTTGATGAGGATGAGTGATGCTTCATGACATACCACCTACTAGCAAGTTGTTGTCATCAATCATCTTCTGTAAGACATTTTCTTCGGCTACGCCAGTCGAGTCACCTTTGTAAAGCTGATCGAGAGTGACGCCCTGCATAAGAATCTGTTGTTTTGTCCCCGTCTCTTCTGGTTTTATGTGAAGCGTTACGCCATCATCATTCTCTGTTAAATCGAGCTTATTATCGACTTCTGTTATCGAGGTAGCGGTGATTATCGAGGCGATATCAATTGTGTCATTATCATCACCAATAACGGATATTTGGAAGTCGTTGATCACATCGTACGAGGGCTTTAACTCGTTACCGAGCCCTGAACTGTCAAACTCGAATACATCGCTGCCACTTCCTCCAATAAGCAAATCATTAGCATCTGTCGCAAGTAATGTTTGGTCACCCTCTTCCACTAAGGCAACATTGACTGTCTGAGCAGCACCTTCTGCGACTGTAGCACCCAGTGTTGCAATCGGTTTTATCGACAACGTAAAATCACTTGCACCGCTAAACCCGCCAACGATGGAAAGATCAGCGACATCCTCTTGATCAACAGTATAAAAGCCGTTCAATCTTTCACCATGACTCAACTCTAGATCTGTTGGTAATCCGCGAATCTCCACACTTCCAAACTCTTCGGGTGCAGGGTTGACTAAATTCATGCTCAACCCTAAAGGAATACTCCCAGACGCTTCAGACACAATAGATTGATAATCGGCCGTTAGTGTTGGCTCATCAGCTTCAGGGGTAACAACAATGGTTAGATCGGTGCTTTGCACATCTCCAAAATCGGTTTCGAGTTTCCCTGACACTATCGCTTGATCAAACGTTCTAACATTGAGAGCAACATCCATCGTTCCAAATGCATCCTTCGGAACGAACTCCAAACCTGACACTTCATTTGCTCGCACTAATACCGTCGCCACGGCATTGCCCGCGTCATCGAAGGTAAAGGATGAGAATTGAGTCCCGATACGAATCCTACCTAAGCCTTCCAATGCAGAGGGTTCAGAGCTTGCTTTGATCAACATCGACACTTCTATATATTCGTTGCTATTTGTTTCAAAACCGCTCGCTAAAAAGTCAATCGAAATGGAATCACCTTCATCTCCAGTGAACGTGTTAGAGGTTGTATTCAACGATACATCGTCGCCAATCGGTTTTACGCCGACGTTGAACTGAGAAGTGGTATAGTTATAGTCGTTTGATCCAGACTCTTGGGTAATAGCTTGCAGTGTTAGTGAAATATCCCCACTAAAATCTAGTGGCGGTAGAAAGTAAACCTTATCAAGTTGCGCTTGAGTTAGCTGCCACTCCTTGCTCTCACCATCCGTTGAACCGTTATCAGGGAGTAATTCGAACGTCCCATTATTGTCCCAAACCAACACGGCTCCGTCTGGCACTCCTGTCATGACCAAAGACATCGACTCAGAACCATCTTGATCGATTAATGATGCAGATAAGTTTCCTAAATAAATATAATTATCTTCATTACCAACTACGTCTTCTGTTTCCAGAACCGCTTTATCAACCACTGGGGCAATGGTAACGGTAACTTCTGTTGATTTAGTTTGAGTATCTTTCGCACTGTCAGTACTTAAACAACTTCCCGTGACTTCATCAGTAATGTTTGCGTCAACGGAAATAACAAGCTCTCCACTGTAGTTTTCAGGTGGGATTAACTGAATTTCGTTTAGACGCGTAACATCTGTCACTACCCATGTTCCATCACCGTTGTCAATGAGTAGGCTCGGGTCCACGGCAGTAAACCGCGCATTCTCGTCAGACACAGATAAAGAAACCCAATTGACACTTTCAAGGCCAGTCGCTGCGTCACCTTCTCCAGTAATGGACTGCATTGGCCCTTCACTATCGCCCAATACAAGAGCAAGATTCAGGTTGGTTATAGTATCTTCTTGAACCGTAACTTGGCTTGGTGCTATCGCGATATCATCGACAACAGGAGAGATTTGTACCGTAATGGTCTGAGCGGTTGTTTTCGAGTCACCATCGCATGGGGGCCGTTTCTGTCACTTCTAAATTGAAAGTAATGCATCCAGCAAAGTCCTCATCCACGCCAGTAAGCGTCAAGGAAGACAATCCAGCGCTAGAAATTGAATAACCCAACAGATTGCCCGCATTATCATAAGCAGGTATCACCCCTTCGCCAGTAAGCTCGACTCCTTCAGGTAAAGAATCTGCGGCGACAAAGAAGGAAACTAAGTTATCATCACTACTCGCCACATCAGGGTTTAAAAACGCCCCAATTGAGACATCTTCACCTTCTTTACCTACAATATCCCCACTTTGAACGCTTCCTGGTTCACCAGGATCAGCACACTGGTCTCCATCTCCTTCATGGCCAGTAATTTGAATTTGGAACTGACCTGTGATGTATTGAGCATCCGTTCCATCTCGAACATACGCTAACACATTCACATCAAGTATCTCTGTGTTAGATGGGCTATAAATCGATGCGCTAGCAAGCAAATCTTGAGCGGTTTCCAACACGCTATCACTTGTGATTCCTTCCATTGGAATCAGCCAGTTCCCATCGGCATCTTGAGAAGCACCATTCGGATGAGTAACAATGAGGTCTTGACCCTGCGGTATCTGTAAAACGATGTAATCGAGATACTCTGAACCATCAATATCCGCTTCTGTAAATGTAATGCCTCCACTCACGTCGACAGCAGACCCATCCGTACTTGTGAATACTTCAGTCGCGCCTTCTAAACGTGTTTTGTCAATATCTTCATTACCAATATCCACTTTGCCAGAAACCACGACGCTCAAAGAACCATTGATTGCCTTTACATCAGTCTCCATCGTCGGAGACGTGTCTGTCACTTCGTACTGAACTTCCAGGCTAAATGTCCCACTTAGGTCTTCATTAGCTTTTACAGTGATTCGTCCACTGTTTAACAACTCAGATAATGTTGCCGAGCTACCATCAAGTAGTTCATTGAGTTCTAACGGTAAGTTACTTTCCTCTACTGCATTACCATCAAAGTAAAGCGTTAAGCCATCTGGAATGGATACAATGGTGTATCCTGTCAAGGACTCACTAGAATCTATATCTTGATTAACGACAGGCTCAAGATTTAGTGTGATGAAATTGTCCTCAATACCATTGCTTTGTAATTCTTGACCGTCAGTTTGATCAACAATAGGTGAGATTTCCATTTCCACTTTAAGAGGGGTTTCAGCAGAATCACCATCCGGCTCTGTTGAAACGACGATAACATCCATGCTCAGTGTTCCACTAAAATCTTGCTCTGTTTTGAGGTAAGTGTTTTCAAGAACAGCGTTTGAGACCTGATAAACTGGCCCCGTTATTGGGTCCACGTAAGCAACTGGAAGAACAATAGGGTCACCATTTACATCTGTCAGTTGTGTTCCCAAAGGGATGTTCTGAAGCAAGATATTAATTTCTTCTGATAGATCGTCGTCTGATGTCTGGATGATAAAATCCAGTTGTATCAGGTTATCTTCGTCTAACGTAGAGAGATTACTAATTACTTTAGTCGCTTGATCATATTGCCAATTCCCCTGTCCACCATCTAGGACAATTGGTTCATCGACCACGCCTTTTAGCTTAATGTCAATGGTTGCAGATTGGCTCTCGGCGGTTTCATTAAGAGGTGCTAAGCCATCAATAGTCGACTCTGTTGAAATGGCGGTTACTTGAAGGGATAGAGATTCAGTAAATGAGCTGATATCCGATTTTGGTTGAAGTAACGCCTCCGAATTGGCTAGAGCATTGGAGGTCACTAGGTAGGTATTAATACCGATAAGCGTAATCCCAGCTCCGACAGGCAATGTCCAACCATCTTGAACTTCTATGCGATAAGACAGAGACTCCGAGCTATCTGTGTCAGTGAGCCGCCCTAAGATGTACTCTTTTAAGTCAATCGCTTGGTCTTCAAGCCCCTGAATGTTTTTAACGGTCAGCGTAGGCACATCGGCATCTGGAGATATATCGATAACAACTTGCTCAGTAATCTCCGCTGTTTTATCTTGCTCATCGGCAAACACACTACCCGACTCAGTCGTTACTGCCGTTACATCAAAAGTAAATCTTCCGGCTAAGTTTTCGTTAGATGTGATTTCAATTTGATCTAACTCGGACTGGCTATACGCTTTCCCTTCCTCAATAGCACTTCCGTTAAGTGTTAATATAAGTCCATCTGGAATATTCGAAATTTGGTAGTGGAGCGTTTCAGAACCGTCTTGGTCAAACTTTTCAGCGACAATATTGAGTGAAAGTGATTCAGCGGAATCTTCAACACTTTGATAAGAAAAGTCCGAATCATTAGACCACTCTGGCAAATCTGCAACCGGTAAAACGTTAACATTTAACGTATTATTGCCTTGTAATACAAAACCATCCGGTTCGACATCAGATACGATTAATGCAGACACTGCTAACGAAACTTTGATAGTGTTGCCCGACAGGTTTAGTGCTGGTTGATAAGTGAGATCACCATTTGGAACAGTGAATATACCCACCCCCATTAGCTCTGTACCAGAAAGACTAATAAATCCGTCATTATCATCATCTTCAAGGCGCGCTCCGTCTAAAAACAGAGCCCCTCCTTGTAGAGATTCAACAGAGATCCTTATCGCTTCAACACGCTCATTATTCTCCGTATCCCCAGGAGAAACTCTAATCGGTAACGCGACTGGCGTAGGGTCTCCACTGTTATTCGCGCCATTATCTTCTAACGTATCTACATTAACGGTTCGAATAAAGCCCCTGGCATCATCAAGAATTAATTGAGCTTCACTGCTTGCTTGGTCACCGTCTGCATCCGTCACAGTTATCGTTAGATCATCAAGCAAACCACCTACAGGCGTATTAACAATAAGCTCGGTAGTTAGCGTAAATGTCCCATCTTGAGCAATAGTCAGCGTTCCATATTTTAAGTTACCATCACTACTATTGATTAAATCGATGGTCCAAGCATCATTGCTAAATACCGAACTCGCCGTATCGTATGTTTCACCTGCATAGGTCAAACTTGAAATCAACGTGCCATCTGAACTGATTAAGTCGGCATTATTGCTAAACCAGTTTCCCGAAAACTCATCCCCCTCGGTAAGTTCAATTTCTATTGGTGAGCTTGTGTCTTCAGGGATATCATCCACTACACTAACGGTATATGTCTCAGCTTCAGACTGGTCGCCATCCTTATCAACGGCATAAATTGAAAAACTGAGTTCTAATGTGTTCTCGTCCGCTGGAACACCGTCAGGTTCATCGTGTTCAAGTGCACGGTATAGATCAAACTCGACAGTCCCATCGGTATTAAATCTAATTCTAAAGACGTCTTGCTCGCTTTCATCTCTTGCATATAACCAACCATTCGAGTCCGGTGAATCAAGCGAAACCAGGCTACCACTACTTGTTTTATAGCCGAGCGCATTGAACATATCGATATTCACGCTCACACTGGCGATAGAGTCTGAACCTTGTAATAGCGTAATGGATGGTGACGAGCCCTCGATGCCAGAATCAAGCGAATCATCATTCAACCCGCTTTCATTGACTGTGATTCCCTCTGTAATTACTAGTTCCGGAAACAAGCCATCATAGACCAGTATGTTGGACTCCGTAGAGATCTCGCTTCCATCAGAATCTCTCGCCACGATGGGCATAGAGATCGACAATTGCGTCCCATCACCTAAAACATGGTCAAGCGAGTGATAAAGCTCTACAGTTACATTAACAGTAGACGTATCATTTGATGGCAAAGAGAAGTCACTAGGTAACGTGACCCTAAATACAACGTCTCCAGTGTCTGAAATTGCGTCAAAGCTTCCATCATTGTTATCGTACCAAGTGACAGCCTCTCCGTTATAAGTAACAGCATCACCAAGCGTAGTTTTGACAGTATCTCCATCATTTATGTCAACACCCAGATACACAATCGGATCGAATGATGACGTAACTATCACATCCGTATTCGCTATGGCTGAAACCCCATCAGGAGCAATGTTTGTATCGACAGGTGTTTCGGTTAACTCGACATTGCCACTATTGATTAGCGCTTGTCCATTGTCGTTATCTATCACATTAATGTCTAAAACGACCGACGTGTTATCTTGGTCTGAGTCCATTGCAGTAACAACGAGAGGTACGTTTGGATCAGTATTTTCTTGTTGGTCGAGAGCCTGAAAAAGCTCAAAGGAGTAGGTAATGTCGCTATTTGCATCAATAGGTAATGAAGCATTGAGGGTAGCTTGAAAGATGGGAATCTGAGTTTGCCCATCTTCGTCAAGAATATAACCATCAAGTGTTTTGCCATCCGCAGAGACTTGATAAAGCACAACTTGTTCACCACTCGTCAACAAGGGTTGTTCAGAGACGATGAACGACAAAGATTCGAGGTAATCACTGCCAACCTCAACTTGAAAATTCCCTGAGCTCAACACACTTCCATTTGCGAGATCAGATTCTTTTACTTCTACCCCATTCAAATTATTTAAAGTTGGGTCTGCACCATCCTTTAGAACATAATCAATTTCATTATCTACAAGCGGTGTGGCATCTAAATCTACGCCGCCAATGGTCAACGGGAAAGTGACCGTATCACTGCTATTGAATTGATCGATAGGATGCTCAAGAGTAAGCGAAATTGAAGCTAATACATCATCACCCGATTCAACGCCACTCAATGTTAACGTAAATACAGTGACACCATTGGCAAATGCTGTGATTTGCTTTCCACTGGAGCTTAACGTGTAGCTAAGCTCATTATCAGAGACTGAGCTTGTAAGCCCTAATGCTTCTAACTTAGTAATAGATGACCCACCGAAATACAAACTACTCGGATCCGGATTGTCAGATCCCGCGACAATATTAACAGTTCCTTCAGAGTTCAGTATCGGGCCATCCAAAGGGACTTCTGTTACGTCTATAGTCGCATTGCCTACGTAACCTGCTTGTCCATCAGTAATGTCAATGGTCGCGTTAGCCAAGCCATAGTCTTGGGAGTCATCTGCAGCTAAATAGCTGAAAGAAACACTTTGCTCGACCGAATGATCTAGGTTTCGATCTGCATCAAACTGCCAAGAGCCATCAGAAAATACGGTTAATTCGCCTTTTTCTAAACTAAAACTTACGGATCCCCCCTCTAGAATTGACTTCTGCTCCCCGCCAGCCTCTACAAATTTCACATAAAGTGTTCCATCAAGATCAATATCATTTTCAAGTAGATTGCCCGTAATTGTTTGATCTTCTACGACTGAGTATGTGTCATCTCTAATCACCGGATCAGAGTCATAAATAGTAATCGTTAACGGTGCCACAACCGTCTCTTGTGTACCATCAGCATCACTTTGAGTGCTTTCAACCAATACGTTAGTCACCAGCTCATCTTGACCTACACCATGATCAATCGCTTCATAAAAAGTAATTTGAACCGTACCATCATCATTGACTTCTGCAGAGAAAACTAATCGGTCGTCAGTCGATGTTCCTTGTAAGCTCAACCCATCTTCTGCAACAACAACATTAATAGATTGACCAACCGATGTAAGCGCGCTCAAACTTGGTTGCTCTGCATGCAGTGCTGGCACACCATTTTCTATGTTGATGGCTGCCGAGCTGCTTTGCTCACCAAAAAATCCAACGATGTTTTCAGAAAATACCGTTGAACCGGGTAGCACTATTGTCGGCATGGTATCGACCGCGTGGTTGCCGGCGGCATCCAACACTTCTGCTTCAATGGTCCACGTGCTGTTTAGATTGAGAGTGTTTACGTCAATTCCGGTTACTGTCCACGAACCTGATGCATCAACAAGGCCAGTAAAATTCAGCGTGTTGTCTCCGTCACTTACCCGAATCGTTACTGCCAGACCTTGCTCTACACCACTGGTTGTCCCTCTCATTTCCGTGACTATACCCTCACGGAAATCATCAATGGCAAGACCACCGCTAATATAAAAATCCGTATCGATATCAATGGTGGGAGCAGTGGCATCTATGGTCGTAGCCTCATCCATCGCTTTCGCTTGGTTGCCCGCCACATCATTCACGGAGGCAGATACGGTTAACGCCCCATCGGCTAACGTGGATAAGTTCGCCCCTTCGACTTGCCACATACCATCAACGACAACGGCATTGAACGAGAGCATCACCCCCAAGCTGTCTTGAACCGTGACAGAAACCGTCTGACCATTTTCAACATCACTGACTTGCCCTGACAAAGTGACAGATTGGCGCTCTTCAATGTTTAAATAGCCGTCTCCGCCATCGTCAACGTCCACCGTCACACTTGCGAGCGTATCTTTGATGATGGTGTTTTCACTGGTTGCAGGGTTGCCCGCTATATCAATACTCTCAGCAACAACTGTCAGCGTACCTTCAGACAATCCAGAAAGGTCAACGTCGTCCAGAGACCAACTTCCACCAGTCACCACCGTTTCTAAGTTTATGACCGCTCCTAACGAGTCGGTTACCGTAACTTGGATACGCTGGCCATCTTCAATGTTTTCAATCGTCCCTTCGAGGCGAGTAGTCGCGATTTCGTACTGATTTAAATACTCATCCCCTCCACCATCAAAATTGACGTTCACCGTTGCAAGCGTATCTTTAATGGTCGTATCGACGGCGTTCAGGTTATTGCCATAAATGTCAGAAATCACAGAAGTCACCGTGAGCAGCCCTTCAGCAAGAGAAGACAGATCAACGCCTGATAGGGTATAAGCCTCGTTCTCTACGGTCGTTGTAACAGTAATGGAATTATTGAGACTGTCGGTAATGGTGATAGTAACAAGCCACTCATCGCTTATCTTGAGTGCGTCACCTTGAATCGTGACACTAGGAACTTCAAACTGGTTTTCGTATCCATCACCGCCATCAAGAATATCCACCGTTAATGTAGCATCGGGGTTCAACCGCTCAGGAGCTTGACTCTCAGAAATACGGCTCTCTGTTTCTTGCACTGCTGGCCTAGTAACATAGCCATTAGAAACGAGTTGCTCAGGTAAAACAGCGCGAATATAGGCAACAAAACTTAACCCATCAGAAGACTCACTAAAATCTCGAACGCTCTGATTAAAAGTGGATTCAATACCGTTTTGAGATGCAATTAAGATATCATTTGAACTCGATTCATCCTCACTTGTTGTATCTTCATCAAATGCAATATCGAGAGCTTCGGCATTAAGAACAACCACCTCTACTTCTGGAACTAATTGTTCTTTGGACGGAATTTGGACCCAAGAACCGTCACTTAAAATCGCCCAAAGAACATTACCGATTTGGATGTAGAGTATTGGCTGCATAATTCGACCCATATAAAACAACTAACTTTAAGTATGGTCGACGAATGTGACTGTTCAAATGAAACTAGAAAAAACATGGCCCTAAATACCTCTAATGAGATATTGAACCAAAAATATACCTCATGTACGCGAGAAAGAGCCATTGGGGTAAACTACTTCTGGCGTAACCCATCCACTGGAAATTGATTGAAATTCCCCTTGCTACAATCGGGCTTATATCCAAAGGGAGCAGGGAAAGGAATCGTATCGCAGCTTGTTGCAACGGAAGATTCAAACTTTACTCTCTTTCCTATCATGATAGGAAATAACCATGTGGCATTATTTCTTAAATCAAACTCCTCTTTAGGGTCATCAATCAAATTGTATATTTCAGGGATCTGTAATGGGCGCCCTTTCTCCGGCATGATATCTTGATCAATAAAGTGCATCTTGTAATTTTCCCACTTATAAGCGTAGGTGTCAGAGCCATTGTTAACGATGAAACCATCTCGATTAGACTTTTCAACGTCTCCCTTTAAAAAGGCCCACTGATCAATACTATCTATAGTTCTATCACTTGGTAATTTGTATCCACCGACATGAGAAAGTGAGGCAAATAGATCAACAACATGGATAATTTCATCACTCACTCTGCCCGGTTTGATATGGTTAGGCCAAGAGGCAATGAATGGTGTTCGGAGAGAGCCTTCAAGCGCCGTAAAGTACGCACCACGCCATGGTCCGCTAGAGCCTTGGTATGGCATATGCCATTCTGGACCGTTGTCAGAAAACCAAATCACTAGTGTATTGTCTTTAATTCCTGCTTTTTCTATTGCACCAATAACTTGCCCAGCTCGAAAATCTATCTCAGCTAACACATCTGAGTAATTTCCTTTGCCTGTTTTACCAATAAAATCAGGATGAGGTAGCGTCGGTAAATGTGGTTGAGTAAAAGTAATTACAGAGAAAAATGGCTTATTCTCTCTCACATTTCGATTTATAAAATCTGTGGCATGTTCAACTAGTTCACTGTCAATCGTTCTACGCGAGTCCAAATTATATTCTTTGACCCCTTTAGGGTCCTGCCCTGCTCTAGCTGAAAGGATTTGAGGTTTAGGTAATATAGCTTTATAACCGGGTTGAGAGCTATATTCTGACTCATCCGTCGTATTTGCAATGCCATACCATTCATCAAAGCCTTGATCCGTTGGAAAGCGCCCTTTTTGGTCTCCCAAATGCCATTTCCCGTAAAGGCTCGTGTTATATCCTTGTTCCTTAAACTTCTCTGCAATGGTTATTTCCCAGTTCACCATACCGTAAGGCACTCCCCAAACAACCTTATCTGTCCCAGATCTAAGCGCTCGCCTCCCCGTCATGAATGAGGAGCGAGTTGGTGTGCATTGCGGTTCCACATTAAAATTAGTAAGGCGTACACCTTCTCTAGCAAGTTGATCTAAGTTTTTGGTTTCAACACCTCTGGTACTCCCATAGGAACTTAATTCCCCCCACCCAAGGTTATCAACCAACATTACTACGACATTTGGTGTCTCTTCCGCAGCCACTTCTAACGAAATGGATAGACACAAGATAGCTGCTAGTTTTTTTATCATAGTGTTACCTTTAATTGAAATTTAATCCTGAAAGTCGGTCTTATCACTTTTAAAACATACTAAAGTCTAGCTCATAATAATTAACATTTTATAAAGATGGCGATTACTTGGATGTAATAAAAAACCTCTACTATATTCAATTAACTACATTGTCTCATCATTTGGAGTCATCTCACTCGGCCTCACCATGATGAACACAATTAGTAACGTTATATAACGGTAATGGATTCATTTCTCGCGGAGGATTTTCATGCGAAACTCGATTAAAAAGGTAATGGCATTGGTCGGAACATTAGCTGCGTCCACAGCCTTTGCTGCCGATAAGCCCAACATCCTTGTGTTCTGGGGTGACGATGTCGGTGTATACAACATTAGTGCATATCACAATGGTATGATGGGAGGTAAGACTCCTAACATTGATAAAATCGCCAATGAAGGTGCCATTTTCACAGACGCATACGCACAACAGAGTTGTACCGCCGGACGAGCCTCATTTATTCTGGGTCAACATCCATTTCGTACCGGTCTATTGACTATTGGTATGCCTGGTGCAAAAGAAGGTATTCAATCGAAAGATCCTACTATCGCAGAGTTACTTAAAAATCACGGCTATGTGTCTGGTCAGTTTGGTAAAAACCACCTTGGTGATCAAGATGAGCACCTACCAACTAACCATGGGTTTGATGAGTTCTTTGGTAACCTATACCATTTAAACGCGGAAGAAGAGCCTGAGTCTGAGTTTTACCCAAAAGATCCAGAGTTTCGTAAAAATTCGGACCTCGAGGCGTGTTGAAGGCGACTGCGGATGGCAAAATCGAGGACACAGGTCCCCTTACTCGTAAGCGTATGGAAAACGTAGACCGAGAGTTCATGGATGCTAGCTTGGCCTTCATGGAAAAAGCAGTAAAAGAAGACAAACCATTCTTTATTTGGCATAACTCAACCCGTATGCACGTCTGGACACATTTGAGTGAAGAATATCAAGGGAAGTCAGGTTACGGCTTATACGCCGATGGCATGATGGACCTAGATGATCAAGTAGGTGTCATGCTTGATAAACTTGAAGAGCTAGGCGTAGCAGATAACACCATTGTTGTTTTTAGTACCGATAATGGCGCTGAGAAATTTACCTGGCCAGATGGTGGTACTACACCGTTCAAGGGCGAAAAAGGTACGACTTGGGAAGGCGGATTCCGCGTTCCGATGATGGTACGCTGGCCTGGAAACATTAAACCAGGAACGGTTATCAACGATATCTTTTCACAAGAAGACTGGATGCCAACTCTACTCGCAGCTGTGGGCGAACCTGATGTGAAAGAAAAATTATTGAAGGGTCATAAAGCAGCGGGAAAAACCTTTAAAGCACATTTAGATGGCTACAACCAACTTGACTTGCTGACTGGTAAAGCTGAAGAAGGCGCACGAAAAGAAATCTTTTACTTCGATGCCGGTGGTAATTTAAACGCCGTTCGTTATAAAGACTGGAAGATCCACTTCAGTATTATGGAGGGTGCCATTAATGAGGCATACCGCAAAACACCTAGTTGGCCTTTGATTGTAAACCTTCGTATGGACCCGTTCGAGGTCGGTCCAGATGCAGCACTTTACGTCAGACATTTTTACGCTGATCAAATGTGGATGTTCGTTCCTGCTCAAGCTATCGTGCGTAAGTTCCTAGAGACATTTAAGGAATTCCCTGCAACAAAAGGTAGCTCGTTAAGTATTGAAAAAGTGGTAGAAACAATGACACAGCAACCGAGAAACTAGCCCTAGGTATCGAAGCTACTGTGGAATTAACTAAGGCCTCAATTGTGAGGCCTTTTATTTCGTTGCAATTGTTTGGTTGCAGCAAGTTATGGTCAAACAAAGATTATCATTTGGTACTATCTTTAAACACTTGATTCCAATCTTGTTTCATATCGACAAATAGCCAACCTTGCTCTTCACCTACTTTAAACGATTTATCTAACTTACCAACATGAGAATCTTTATCATACGCCCATTCGCGCTTGTCATCCGTGTGATGGATAATCGCAGAAAATCTTGGACCTGAACCTGCTTTCGTCCACTCTAACATCTGTAAATCACCATCAGAATTACCAAACGCCATTACCGGACGTTTGCCAATAAAGTTTTGAATCGTCACAGGCTTTACTGCTTTGTCATTGACGAAGTCTATTTCCGGCATGCGTAGGATGGTAGGTTTTCCATCAACACTTTGATATTCCGCCTTTAACGTCGTTCCCACGATGTTTTGCGTTGGAATGCCGTATACTTCCGGCGCCCAAACGCGCATAAATTCAATACCGCCTCCAGAAACGATGTAGGTCTGATAGTCGTTCGCTCTTAAATAGTCGAGCAGTTCGAGCATAGGTTGATAGACCATTTCAGTATATGGTCTACCCGTTGTTGGATGGACAGCCGTTTTCAACCATTCCTTAACTTCTTGATGAAACTGTTCAGTAGACATTCCAGAATGGGTTGCCATAACAAGCTTCATTACACCTTCGAGTCCTTGTTTACCAATCCCCTCCATGTCACCTTTTAATGCGGAAGCAAAGGGTTCGGTTGTCTTCCAATCAGGATGCTCAGAGGCCATTTCTTTTACTCTATCGATCGCAAAAAACAACTGTAGATAAACAGGCTTTTCTGCCCAAAGTGTTCCATCATTATCAAACGTCGCGATTCGTTGGCTTTCAGGCACATAGGAATCCGAACCTTGGGTCGTTGTTTTCGTAACAAACGCCATAATAGCTTGCTTAGCGTCAGTGTTGTTCCATGACGGAAGTGGATCTTGCATATCAGCAGCAACAGCGTAACTAGACAGAGCAAAACCTGTTGCTAAGACAATCGCCTTTAACTTTATAGCCATCTTAATTCCTTATATTGACGTACAAAATATGACCCAGTTGAAAGTATAGTCGAGGATCGAAAACAGAGAGAACGGCTAAAGGTAAACACCAAGAGAAAGTTATGTCATAGTGTCGTGTAGATTAAAGAGACGCATGCTGAATAACCCTCTATTGGCGACTTTTTTCAGCCTCACAATTCGCTTTTTCTTGTCGCTGAAATCTTATTTTTACCTTTCTTTTTGAGCTCTTCAATAACATAGTCGGGAGCGACCTTCTTTAGCTCTGTTAAACAGTCATCCGTTTTAGGGTTACCGTATCGGACATAGATGTCACACACGGCATACAGTTGTTCTGGAGCACCAGATATCAAATACGCTTGCTCAAAAGCGTTGACAGACCTCTTCAAGTCTAACTCTTCTTGCAGAACACCATTTAAGTACCAAAAGTAACTATTCGTCTTTGCCATCGTCGCAGCTTTGTCTATTTCAAACGCCGCTTCTTTCTTTTTGTCTAATCTAACCAAAGCGAGAGATTTAGAATAATGCAGCGAGGCATCTTCTGAATTTAGCTTGATACCCTCGTCAAGCACGTTGATAGCTTTTTGGTCTAGCTGTTGCGCTCGGAAGTTGTCTGCGTAGCTTAACCAAACTTGAGGGTTGTTTGGCTCAAGCTTAGTTAACTCTGGGTATATCAGCGCCGCTTTATCCCAATCACGATGCCAACGGTAAACGTCTGCAAGTAATAACTTGGAAACATTATCGTTCTTACTGGACAAGTGTGCTGTCAGCTCTGAAACAGGCCCTTCAAGTGACTGCTGTTGCTCTGAACTCAAATTGGCGTAATCTCGAACGAGGTTAATCGCTGCTGTAATTCGCACCATGGCGGCGTCATCACTCAATAATGGTGAAATCAAACGCCAACGGTGCTCAATCATATATGGCTGTGCTCCCACGATCGCAGCTTCGCGAATACCTGCATCTTCATCCTGCAACCCACGCGCAACTGCAACCAATGCATTTTGGCTTGGATAGTTGGCTAACTCACGTAAAGCATCAATACGTTTTTCTGAAGACAACTTTTTATTTTGCGCATCATAAGACAGCTTTTCGACTCGTTGCGCCGGTGTCATTTGAGCTTCTTGTGGAGTGACAACCGTTGTCGGCGATACTTGATCTGGGTCTAGCAATGTTGTTTCTTGTGCCACCACGGCTTGACTCGTAGCAATGCCGATCGAGATCACGAGTAATGATTTAGAGAGCAGCTTAATTTTTTGCATTCAATAACCTATATTCTTTCATTTCCGGGCCTGTAGCAGGCGTAGTGACTATCTTAAAACTTCGTTTCAAACACAGTCTGTGTTTGAGTAGCTTGCTGGCGTAGAATCTGGTCACTGTATTTACCGTGAACCACTGGGTTACCTGTCGCTCGTAAGATGTACGCCATCGACTGATCAACATGGGTAAAAAACTTCTTCCAACCCGCGCAGAGATAATTAAGACCAGGCTCACCTTGCCTAGTACGGATAAAACGGTTTTTGGGACATTCTCCAAAACATGCAAATTGATAATCACATTGAAGGCACTGTTGGGGCAGCGTACGACTTTTAGCAAACCCAAATTTCTGCTGCTCAGAGCTATAAGCGAGCGTATCGAGCTTTTCGTGATGAATGTTTCCAACCTTATATTCTGGGTACACGTAATGATCACACGCAAACACATCACCATTAGGCTCCATTGCTAAGCCTTTCCCGCAGATTTCACCTAACGTACACAGTGGGTTTTTTCTGCCCATCCAGGTTTCGATACTGGCTTCAAAGTACTGAACAAACACGTTGCCGATATCGTGTAAAACCCATTCATTGAAAATCGCGATCAGAAAATTTCCCCATGCTTCATCCGCAACGCAAAAAGGCTCAACAACGGCATCTTTATGACCAGGGATCAGCCGTTTATCTCCTTGCTTTAGTTGCTCGTTTGGCTCCCAAGTTTGAGGGGCGGTTGTTCTGAATGTTTTCTGCTCAACTATTGGAATAAACTGCATTTGAGGGGAGCGTACTTCATCTCGCAAGAATCGGTACACTTCAAGTGGGTTACGGCTGGTCAAGTTGTTAACACAAGTGAGCGTAGCAAACTTTACTTCGTGCTTATGTAATAGTTCAACCGCATTCATAACTTGCCGGAATGTGCCTCTACCAGCTCGGTTTGTTCGATAAGCGTTGTGCATCATTTCTGGGCCATCAATGCTTAAACCGACGAGAAAGTTGTTCGCCTTTAAAAACTCACACCATTCATCGTTAAGCAGTGTGCCATTAGTCTGGAGATCATTGGAGATCGTAATACCATCGGGACGGTATTTATTCTGTAGCTCAACAATTGTCTTGAAATAATCCAAACCTAGCATTGTCGGCTCACCACCCTGCCAAGAGAAAATGATTTCAGGTGTATTCTGTCCCGCTATATATTGACGGATATAGGTCTCTAGCGTTTCCTCATCCATGACTGGTGAGCAGCCTGGCTTGTACTCAAGTAAATCTTGTTTGCTTAGGTAATAACAATAGGTGCAATCGATATTGCACACTGCACCGATAGGTTTCGCCATGACATGTAATCGCTTGGATGCTTTCCCATTGAACTGCGGACCTTGAGTTATGTGCATTCATCACCTTCTTAGTTGCTAGCCTGTGCCCAACGACGTTAAGACTAATCATTAAGTTAATCGCCTAGTGTGATGATAATGTTCAATTATTCGTGGCGCTTGTTATAGTGTGTATAACTGTTTTTCATAGACTTGCCTGATAAAATTTTTTGATCATAAATGTTGATGGAGCTCCCCTATGAAGCATTCCAAAAGTAATACTCTTTACCTTGGTGCCGCTATTTCGATTTCGCTAATTATGACTGGATGTGCAACAACACAACCTAGCCCTCTTGCTCAAAAAATCGATCAAGATATGGTTCTTATTGAAGGCGGACAATTTACGATGGGCTCGGATAATCCATCAGCAAATAAATCCGAGCGCCCGGCCCGCACCGTTCGCGTGGAAGATTTCTATTTGGCAAAATTTGAGGTAACCCAAGAGTTATTCGAATCGGTTACAGGATCTTCTCTGAGCTATTTTAGAAACCCAAATACGCCCGTAAATAACATTAGCTGGCAACAAGCCAATTATTTTATAAAGAAATTGAATGAAAAAACGGGAGAGCACTATCGTTTACCCACCGAAGCAGAATGGGAGTTTGCAGCGAAAGGGGGGAATCTAAGTCAAGGATTCACTTACGCGGGGTCTGATGATATTAACGACGTTGCCTGGTATGCCAGTAACTCAAACAATAAAGCACACAAGGTAGGTCAGAAAAAACCGAATGAGCTTGGCTTATACGATATGACGGGTAATGTTGGTGAGTTTGTTATTGATGCCTTTGATGAAGGCTATTACAAATCGGCACCAAGTGATAATCCGGTAAACGCAAAAGATGAAAAAGAAAGCCTTGCACACAAGTCTGTACGAGGTGGTAGCTTTGCCTATGATGCTGACGAATCCGAAAACTATCGTCGCGATTTTGCTAGCCAGTCAGTCATCATGTCCGACATGGGGCTGAGATTAGCGAAAGACGCTGATTAAACTAAGTAAGAAAAAAGTGGAGCGATAAAAGCTCCACTTTTGGTAATTAGCTCCTATTGACCCCAACAATAGAGGCTTTAAGCTGATCAATAGCTTGTTTAGGTGCATAGTGACTAAGCTCTTGTATGCACCGATCGAAAGCAAAAGCGACAGCACCTTTTTTATGATTTCTCGCTAGAACCTCGCATTGAGCAAACAAGTGTTGTGGATTGCCACCGACTTCAAATGCTGTATGCAACGCTTTACTGGCTTCTAGAACATCGCTTTTTTCTAAAGCTAGACCGTACACGTACCAATAATGCGCATTAGTTTCACCAACTTCTGCGGCGCGTCTAAGTAGCTTTTTCGCATCATCGGCTTTGCCTTGACGTAACAAAGAAAGACCTGCGCTGTATGGTAATGTGCTGGATTTAGGTTGAGCTTTCATCCCTTGTTGTAGCACCGTGATCGCAGCTTCTTCTTTACCTAGGTGGCGATACAAATCTGCTAGGTTAACGTAGCTATTTTCGAAATAGGGTTCGATGCTGATCGCTTGTTTATACAGCTCGGCCGCTTTGTCGATTTCACCTAAGCTGCGGTACACATTCGCCAAATTGGTTCTTCCGAAACCACGATCGGCATTAAACTCTTGAATTTCCATGTACTCTTCTAAGGGCAATTTAATGATATCTTTTTGTAAAGGGGTCATTTGTTCGTAGTTCGCTACCAGCACCGAGGCAGCTTCCGCTCTCACTGAAAGCACCGGGTCACCAAGCAATGGCTCTAGAATCCGCCACCGATCATGAAATTCATAACCAGACGAGCCTGAAATTGCCCCTAATCGAACCATTTCATTCTCATTCTTAACGGCCCTAGCCAAAGATACTGTTGTATTTTGGTCAGTGTTGCCCCCCATTCTCTCCAGGGCTGAGGCGCGAATAATGTCTTTTAAAGACGAATCCTGAGCAGAGTATGCCAACGCATTTGCTGCTCCTTGATGACCAATTGAATCCGCATAAAATGCGACAGCAAAATGTTGTTGATTACGATACTTCGAATTCGGGTACCATTCTGCTATCTGTTCATCGGCCCATTGATTGCTTTTATCTTCATGGCATGACATGCAAACATTGGGCGTTCCAATGTGTTTGCTCAAATCCGGTCGTGGAATATGCCAACTGTGGTCTCTACGAGGATCGACTTGCATGTAAGTCGTTTCTGGCATGTGACAAGCCGTACATTGCGATGCTTCAGATCCAGCCTTATGAAAGGTATGCTTTTCAGGTGTATATTCCGATGCAATATGGCATTGCGAACATACTGCCTCTTCTGGGATCGTTAACTCTGCCGTGTGTGGATCATGGCAATTAGTGCACGTGACCCCCTTCTCCGCCATTTCAGATTGAAGAAACGAACCATAAACATAATCTTCGTCGTAAATCTGTCCATCATGATAGTAGAGTTCAGGTGTTATAAGACTTAAGCGATATTTATCAAAAAAAGAACCTTTAACATGATCACCTGTTTCATTTAACTGGGTTCGACGACTATGGCATTGAGCGCATGTTTGCACTTGATTGGTTGCTTCAATTGATTTCGGCTGTAACGTACTATGGCCTTCCTCAAACACCCAATCCGACACTGCTTTAGACAAATTTCGATCAAAGCCATAATGGCTGTCATGCTCAAAAGAAGTGCCAGCATTTTTGTATTTCTTGGCCAGTTCTATGTGCTGACTAGCGGGACCATGGCATGCTTCGCATCCCACATTAATCTCTGACCATGAGCTGTTGTAAGTGTTTTTGTCAGCGTCGTAATTCTTCTTTAGGTTCGTTGAATGGCAATCAGCACACATGAAGTTCCAATTTTGCCCGGTATTGGTCCAATAGAATTCATCCGTTGTTGTCGTTTCTGGATAAAGATGAAACCAACGCTGTCCCCCTTCAACTTTAGCTCTTGTGTCCCAAGCAAAAGGAATAAGCTGCACGCGGCCATCTTCAAACTCGACCATGTACTGCTGTAATGGCTCCCAGCCAAATGTATAGCTGATCTTATAGTCACGCCATTGCCCGTCAGCACCTTGAATATTGACCCAAAATTCGTCGCCTTTTTTAAAAAAACGATTAGGCATTCCTTTGTGCGTTACAACATGGTTATCAAAATCACCACGCACAGAGGTTGTACTTGCATGCTTCATGGCCATATCGTGATGTGACCCTTTCCAGGCCTCCACCTCGTTTTGGTGGCAATCTATACAAGCTTGTGTGCCAGCATATTCTGGATTTAAGCCTGAAGGAATATTTGGTTTCTCTGTTAATAACTCTTGAGAAAAAGCCATAAAACTGACAACAACGTTGACCAGCAATAAAATGCGAAACCGGCCTGCCCACTGACTCATAGATATCCTTATATTTATAATGTACAACCTAAATCAATATAGACACTAAATCACTGGTTATACAAATAATTACAAGCAATACATAACGACTTTAGTATTGCTTTAGGACCGTAAAACAAGCGAGCATCCTATTGTTTTTCATTTCCATCCCCTCTTCTACTACGCAATAAAAATAAGGCTCTTAAGTGATCTAAATCTACTTTACGAATCTCTACAAACTAACAGAACAATCCTATTTCTTTTTAATTAACAAATGGTTACAACCTAGCAATAACTTATGGTTATATCGAGTATAAGAGGATTTTTCTATATACATCATTAACTTATGCAGCAACTAAGCATAAGGCTCACTTGTGCTTATCTTTACTCTCAACAATCTGGAGTTTTTATGGCAAATCAATTGAGCAAAATCGCTGTAGGCGCAGGACTGTTAGCGGCGTCCAGTGCCGCTATGGCAGCCGACAAACCGAATATTCTGGCAATTTTTGGTGACGATATCGGCTACTGGAATATCAGCGCATACAACCAAGGTATGATGAGTTACAAAACGCCAAACATCGACCGTATAGCGAATGAAGGCGCGTTGTTCACAGATCACTACGGACAACAGTCTTGTACTGCTGGTCGCGCGGCCTTTATTACAGGTGAAGAGCCATTTCGTACGGGTTTGTTAACAATTGGTATGCCAGGCTCTGACCACGGTATACCTGATTGGGCGCCAACCATTGCAGATCTGTTAAAAGAACAAGGTTACATGACGGGTCAATTTGGTAAAAACCACTTAGGTGACCAAGATAAGCACTTACCGACCAAACACGGCTTTGACGAATTCTTCGGTAACTTATATCACCTAAACGCAGAAGAAGAGCCTGAAACTTATTACTACCCTAAAGACCCAGAGTTTCGTAAAAACTATGGCCCTCGTGGTGTAATTAAGTCTTATGCCGACGGTAAGATTGAAGACACTGGCCCGATGACACGAAAACGTATGGAGCACGCAGATGAAGAGTTCCTAGAGAGCTCTTTGGCATTTATGGAAAAAGCAGTTAAGGCGGATAAACCCTTCTTTATTTGGCATAACGCCACTCGTATGCACGTTTGGACTCGCTTGCAGGAAAAATACCAAGGTAAATCAGGTGTAAGCATTTATGCCGATGGTATGCTGGAACATGATGATCATGTAGGTGTTTTACTCGACAAGCTGGATGAGCTAGGTGTTGCAGACAACACTATCGTTATCTACTCAACGGACAACGGCGCAGAAACCATGACTTGGCCAGATGGTGGCGCAACACCATTCCATGGTGAAAAAGGTACAACTTGGGAAGGCGGTATGCGTGTTCCTCAACTGGTTCGTTGGCCAGGCGTCATTAAGCCAGGAACCAAGATCAATGAAATGATGGCACACCAAGACTGGTTGCCTACATTATTGGCAGCTGCTGGCGTACCTGATGTAAAAGAAAAACTGGCAGAAGGCTACAAAGCAAATGGCAAAGAGTGGCGTGTACATTTAGATGGTTATAACTTCATGCCATACTTTGAAGGTAAGGAAGAAAAAGGCCCTCGTGAGTCGCTGCTTTACTTTACGTCTAATGGTGAATTAAACGCTGTCCGCTGGAATGACTGGAAACTTCACTTTGCAACGCTTGAAGGGAACCTAAGTAACGCAGTTCGTTTTGCTCCGAACTGGCCTAAAATCATCCACCTACGCGCTGACCCATTCGAAAAAGGCCCAAGCGAATCACAAATGTACTTGCGTTGGATGGCTGACAACATGTGGCTATTTGTACCTGTTCAAGACGTTGTGGGAGAGTTCTTTAAAACACTTCCAGAATACCCAATGCAACGTGGCACAGCGATGAACCCTGCTTCACTAAACTACGACTCTCTAAAAATGCAAGAGAAGCTGCAGCAACTAGACAAAGTTGAACAAGAAATCAGCAAGTTTAAGTAAACTAAGTTAACGTTAGTTAATCAGTAACATTAAGCCAGCAGACCATTCTGCTGGCTTATGTGTATCGCCACATAGGAACTTACTTAAATCGTCTGTTTAGACTATGCAAAGTACAAACTGAAAAACAAAAAAGGAGAGCTAACCTGCTCTCCTTTGTATTTTAACCGTGGATAAACTAAGCCACATTAACCGATTTAGCTAAACTGCTACTTTGGAAAAACTCATCATGCAATGCGCAAATCGCGTGCTGGTATTCCTTATCACCGACAACAAATTGAACATTTACATTTCTCAATGATGAGTGCAGTGCAACTGGCGTAACGCCATTATTCATCAATGCAAGCACACCTTTCGCCAACGTCTTGTTGGTATCAATTTGAGAACCGATGGCTGAGATAAGCGCGACCATACGACCTTTAATCGAGGCATTCGGATAACGTTTCTCGGCTTTATACAATACTTTGTTTAAGCTATCAGTACTGCCACCTAGATAGTAAGTAATAGAGTTAGCGTTCATCTCTTTACCAACCAAACTTACACGAGCATCGGAGATGATTTCCATCAATTCGTAACTAACGTTATCGGCTTTTCCCACCATTGCTTGGTCAAACAAATGCAGTGCAAATACTTTTTCTTTACCTGCGATAATCTCGACTTTGTCTTCTTCCGGACGATAGCTTGAAGAGATCAAAGTACCTTCGTGTTCAGGTTCGAATGTATTTTTAATCTGTAGCTCAATACCACTTTCACGCAAACCCGCAGCGGCATTTGGGTGAATCGCTTCCATGCCAAGGTTCGCAAGTTGGTCTGCTACGTCATAGTTTGTACTACCAATTGGTAATACTTTTTCAGGGCCAACAACGCGTGGGTCTGCTGAGCTCAAGTGGTACTCTTTGTGAATTACTGCTAAATCCGCTTTTGTTATTGCTGCAATTCGGCTAAATGTCATCTCACTATAACCTCGGTCATAAGTGTGCATTAGGCCCTCTTTACAGTAAGCATAACCTGTCACGATTGGCAGTTCTTTTGATACATCGATATCAGCAAACGCGTCACTGATCGACTCATCAAGGCTTCTTGGCGCTTGATTATCCCAACCAGACAGGTCAACGAACTTAGCGTTAATACCCATATTTTTTAGTTTTAGTGCTGTGTTGTAAGCACTATGTGCCTCACCGATAGACGAGAGAAACTCTCGAATTTGAGGCAAGTACTGGCGCAACGAAAATTGACCGTACTGACAGGTTTCTAAAATATTCGCGATACAGTTTTTCGCTTCAGCAATGCGGGATCGAATGAATTTATCCGCACGGATACGATTCATTGGGTCCGCAAAAATATTTTCATTGGTCAGCAACATACGGCTTTCAACGTACGCTAACGCTTCTTCCCATTTGTCGTCGCGTTTCGCGATAAGCTGATAAACGCCTGGTTTACTGGTTTTTTTACACTCGAGCAGCGCATCGGTCATACCACCGTATGCAGATACGACAAAAATACGATTGTATGGCGTTTTGGGACGAAGAATAATATTGTCGAGAACAGCATCAAATGCTGTCATTGATGTACCGCCGATTTTTTCTACGGTAAATGTCATGATAAGCCTTTTTTGATTGGTAACTTTAAAAAGAAAAAAGAAGAGATAGTAAAGTGTGGGGTGGCAAAGCACCCCACCATCATCTTTTAGTCAACGAGAGGATAAACACCGTTTTCATCGTGCACTTCAGCGCCAGTAATCGGTGGGTTGAACACACACGCCATTACCATTTCTTTATTCTTATAAGCTCTCAAGTAGTGCTCATCGTGTTTATCAAGGATGTATAATGTACCTGGTTTGATTGGGTACGTTTCTCCACCTACAACTTCAATCTCACCTTCACCACTCATACAAAACACCGATTCAAGGTGGTTTTGATAGTGAATATGAGTTTCTGTATCTTCATAAATCGTTGTGATGTGGAAAGAGAAACCCATGTTGTCGTCTTTCAACAACATGCGGACACTTTCCCAGTTATCTGAAACAACACGTCGTTCGCTGTTGCGGCATTCATCTAGAGTTCTGACGATCATAATTAAAATCCTTATTAAGATGCTTGTTTGAAATGTTTCGCAGCGATAGTCTCTACTGCATTTTCAAAGATGCTTAGTCCTTGATCTAGCTCTGATTCGCTGATGGTTAGTGGGCAGAAGAACTTCACAACTTCATCGTCTGGACCCGCTGTCTCTATCACCATTCCATTCTCGAAACAGTTTTTCGCGATTTCAGATGCCATGTCACCATTGATACATTCAATACCAACCATCATGCCGCGGCCTTTTTTCTGCACAAACATTTGTGGAAAGCGACGAACACAACGGTCAATAACAGCACTTACCTTGTCTGAACACTGCTTGATGTGTGTTTCAAAATCATCGTTTGCCCAGTAAATTTCTAGTGCTTTTGCAGCAGTAATAAAGGCGTGATTATTGCCACGGAACGTACCGTTATGCTCGCCTGGCTTCCACTGGTCAAGCTCAGGCTTAAGTAATACGACAGCCATCGGCAAACCGTAACCACCGATCGACTTCGATAGCGTCACGATATCCGGTTGGATACCAGACGGCTCGAAACTAAAGAAAGTACCGGTACGTCCACAACCTGCTTGAATGTCATCGACAATCATAAGAATGTCATTGGCTTTACAGATTTTGCTCAAACGTTGTAACCACTCGTTTGAAGCAGCATTTAAACCACCTTCACCCTGCACAGTTTCAAGAAGTACAGCGGCTGGTTTATCCATACCTGCAGAGTTATCATTTAGCATTGTTTCGAACAGCGCGAGACCATCTACGCCAGCGTAACCTTCAAATGGAATACGAGTGACGTTACTTAGACTAGAACCGTTACCTTGTCTGTGATGCTGGTTACCCGTTGCAGCCAGTGCGCCAGCAGTACAACCATGGAAGCCGTTAGTAAACGCAACGACGCTGTCGCGGCCTTTTACTTTTTTAGCCAGCTTCAATGCCGCCTCAACAGCGTTAGTACCTGTTGGGCCCGTAAACTGAACCTTGTAATCCAAGTTTCTTGGTTTAAGGATGTAAGTATCCAACGCTTCCAGAAACGATGCTTTCGCTTCTGAGTGCATATCCAAACCGTGAGTAATACCGTCCATTTCAATGTACTCAAGCAACGCTTGTTTTAGTACTGGATTGTTATGGCCGTAATTTAGAGATCCCGCTCCAGCAAGGAAGTCTAAGTATCGTTCACCTTGTTCTGTTTCTAGCCAGCAGCCTTTCGCTTTACGAAAAACGACCGGGAAATTGTTTGAATATGAGCGTACGTTGGATTCCTGCTTTTTGAAAATATCCATGATGAGACCGTTTTTAATTCCTATTGTTTGAGGATTATTTGAGAGGAATGCGATACAAATATTCTGTATCGTGTTTGCCTTTAAAGTGGGCTTCTTCATCCAAAAATGTGCTTACTTGGCCAGAATTGCCGTTCATCGCATCTAACTTTTTGAACAGTGCCCAAGAGGCTTTATTATCTTCCGTGATGGTAGTTTCTACCGATTTAACACCGCCTAATTCCTCTCGGGTGAGAAGTTCTTTCAACATGCGGAATGCTAAACCATGACCTCTAAAGCGAGGTGAGACTGCAACTTGCCAGACAAATAAAACGTCTTGCTCGTCTGGTTTCTGATAACCGGAAATGAAACCTGCGATTTCGCCTTTTTGCTCAACCAAAATACTGGTTTTGCTGAAATGCGTAGACTGTAGGAAATTGCAATAAGATGAGTTCATGTCCAATGGAGGACAGTCTGCAATCAAGCTGTAAATGTCGTCACCATCAGAGATTTTAGGCTCACGAAAAATCCATTTTTTACTTGAGTCTTCTCCAATCTCTGGATAAAGGACCCAAGGTGCTGATGTGATCATGTGAAAATACATATCCTTTGAGGTCTAATTAAATTTCCTTTTTATTATGGGCATCCCTCGCGACTAAAAATCAAATAATCCGCCTTTTTATCGGTATTTTTGTGATATACGTCACAAAAATAAACCTATTAACCAAAAGTTAAAATAGTTCGAGGTCTAATTTATTAAATAGTCACCTAAATGAGAAGCACAAAAAACAACCAGAATAAGACCGTTTTCCATGCTGTTCATTTCTCAGAGAAAAATAGAAATCCAAAAAAAAGCGGCATGCTTTCGCATACCGCTTTTATCAATAATTTAACTGCTGATACTAGTTATTTTGATTTCTTAGAAACCGCCTTTGGACGAGGTTCATCCATCAAACCTTTTATCAAAGATACCGTTGCAACAAGCAAAACAATAGTAAATGGTAAACCAGTCGTCACCGCCATTGCTTGAGCAGCAGCTAGACCACCACCCAACATCAATGCAATCGCAACCAAACCTTCAAACGTACACCAGAACACGCGTTGTGGCGTTGGTGCATCGACCTTACCGCCCGCAGCAATAGTATCAATAACCAGTGATCCTGAGTCAGAAGAGGTAATGAAGAACACCACGACTAAGATAATGCCGACAAAAGATGTTATCTCAGCCAATGGCATAACATCTAACATGGCAAAAAGTTTTAAAGGTAGTTCTGCGTTAAACACCGCCTCGTAGCCATCATTAACGTATTGGCTAATTGCGTTACCGCCAAAAGCCGTCATCCATAACACACAAACTGAAGATGGGATAAGAATAACGCAAATAATAAACTCACGAACTGAACGACCGCGAGACACACGTGCGATGAACATACCCACAAATGGTGACCAAGAAATCCACCACGCCCAGTAAAACGCCGTCCAGCCTTGAGAGTAATTCACATCCTCTCGTCCAAATGGCATAGATAAGGCAGGGATATTAGCCACATAGGAAACGATGTTCTCGAAGAAACCAGTTAAAATCGCAATCGTCGGGCCAACAACAATAACAAATAGCAATAGCAGCGCTGCAAGACCCATGTTGATTTCAGATAAGATTTTCACGCCCTTATCGAGTCCAGCCACAACAGAGATTAAAGCGAGCGCAGTAATACCAATAATCAATATAACCTGCGTGGTATTGGTCATTGGGACATCAAACAGGAAGTTCAAACCCGTTGCGGCTTGAGACGCACCGTAGCCTAGCGATGTTGCTAAACCAAAAACCGTCGCTACCACTGCAAGAATATCGATAATATGACCAGTCCAACCCCATACACGCTCACCAAACAAAGGGTAAAAAATTGAGCGCATGGTGAGTGGCAAACCTTTGTTAAATGAAAAGATAGCCAGTCCAAGAGCCAAGAGCGCGTATATTGACCACGGATGAAGTGCCCAGTGGTAAATCGTCGCAGCCATCCCTAATGCCGAAGCTGCAGTTGCATCACCCTCTGCACCACCTAGCGGTGCCCAGTCAGTACGTACACCATTCTCAACGCTCACGCCACCAATCGCAGAACTAAAATGGGACATCGGTTCTGATACACCGAAGAATACGAGACCAATGCCCATACCTGCAGCAAATAGCATTGCCAACCATCCGGCATAGGAGTAATCCGGTGTTGCTTCAGTACCACCGATTCGCACACGGCCCAATGGTGTGAAGATCAATCCGACACAGACAATGACAAAAATATTACCTGAAGCGAGAAAAAACCAGTCTAAATTGTGTAACAAACCCGCTCGTAGGTCTGCAAAAAACGGCTCTACCTGTTCTCGGAATAATAGTGTTATCACAACAAACATGACGATTGCTAAGCCAGAAATTGCAAAAACACGGTTGTGAATATCAAGGCCAAATGGGCCTACCTTTAGCGCAACGTTATCCTGACCAATTTGATAGTCAGTATCTATTGCGTTTACTTTTCCATCGGGGCGTTGAATGCCACCGTTATTATCGGTGCTCACGGATAATCTCCTTAAAAATACGTGACCAAGTTTAAATTACTTTCGTCGGAGTTCGAGTAATGAAACGTCTTCATCACTACCAAGCACATGTTCATAAAACATTGTTCTTATAAGCGGTTACTCAATCCGCCATCATAATCTTAAAGCCCCCTATCTCTCATTGCATTTTATTGTTTTCACCATAAATAACGCCTATTGCCAAACCGAAGATATTGGCATGTTTCGATTAAAGTGATACTGCAGTTGTGCTTGAAACAGCTCCGCAGTTGCTAACGCATCCGTCAGGGCATGGTGAGGTTGATAAGCAGGGAGGCCATATCTTTCACGAGCGTGCCCTAATCGTACAGAACCGGGTTTCTTGCCTTTCAACTTATTGATAAAACCTCTGCATTCACGGCGTTGTATCGCATACTCAATATCTAACGTATCAACAACAGGAAACTGTATCCCCTCTCCGATGCTATTTAGCAAGGCGTTATTAAAGAACTGCCTTTCAATGTTCTTGTAGTGAACAAGTACCACTTTGCCTGACAACGCATCCAATATTTCACCCAAGATCTGAGACAGCTGCGGCGCGTTTTTAACCTCAGAGTCAGTGATACCGTGAATAATGACAGACTCGTGGTTTAACTCTCTGTTTGGGTTAACGACCCAATGAGCAGAGCCATTACATTGAACACGATCAATAGTAAACGGCACAAGTCCGATCGTGAGAATGACATCCTCTTCCGAGTTCAATCCTGTTGTCTCAAAGTCTACCGAGACAAATGGCACTTGTTCAATTGGTGTTTCCCCATTAACCATCGGTGTCGAATAATAGCGTTTGAGCCTCTGGTCTTTCGCTTCTTTAGCGAGTTGTTTGAACAACATTGACCACTCTGGCGTCTGGGATGTATCCAACAACGGATGTTCTTTTTCTGCCTTTTTTGAGAACCACATCATTTGCTACTTCTCTGGTATCGAAACTTAATGAAGTTCTGTGCGTTACTTAGAATTTGAAATGCTGCTTTTAAGTTTCGACGTTCAAATTCAGACATGTTCTCCGGCTCAATATTGTTGTCTGGCTCTTCTCCATTTTCTATATCAAGGGCTTGGTGACGAATTCGAACCATGTAGATTAGCTCCATCGCATCCCTTAAATCCAAACCTCGACCTTTCGGTAAAATGCCAGCATCATTAATGTCATCTAAACGGTCGAAAGAGTTTTGCGATCGCGAACCGATTGCCAAAGAATGCACCCGTATTAAATCGGCCAACGGAGCCGTCCCCCTTCGCTTCAAGTTAATCGAGTTGCGATGACGACCATCTTTCTCCATCACAAAGTCTTTGAAAAAGCCCAGTGGAGGCGTCCTACGTATTGCGTTATACGCCATACAAGCAAGAAAGCGGTTATTTCTTTTCGCTCGTCTCACAATAAAGCTGCTTAATTGCTCCGCCCATTTCACTCGCCCATGCACACCGAGGAGATCAAAAAAGATATTACTATTTAACAATCTCTCAGGGGTTGGATTGTCTATCCAGTTTCCAAAGCATTCTTCCCATTCTGCACGAGTTTTTCGCCATTCTGGGTTGGTAGCCATAATGTCTCCAGTACAATAAGCATAGCCGCATGCCGCTAAACCATCACAAACAAATTTAGCAAACTTTTCAAAGTACTCTCCGTGAATCTCAACGTCATAACTGTTATCGAGAATAAGCGCGTTATCTTGATCCGTTACAATTAGCTGCTCATCCCTCGCCATTGAACCCATTGCGACTAAACAATAAGGAATGGGCGCTGGGCCGAACTCTTGCTCAGCTAATTCAGCGAGGCGTTGTTTGAAACTACTGCCTATAACCGACATGGCTCGACCAATCATGTGCGCGTTGGCATCTTCATTGACCATTCTTACGAAACAGTCTTTTACTTGTTCAGAAACCTGCTTGAGATCCTCGACACTGGTTTGCTGAAAAATAGAGCTCACTAGCAATAGGCTGTTCTGAGATTCATAACGAACGATGTCCGTCATGCCAATAATTCCTATCGGCTTTTTATCTTTTAAAATTGGTAAATGATGCACGTTGTAACGCAACATGGTTAACATGGCCTCAAACACATAGGCGTTATAATCTAATGAAACCACGTCATAACTCATGACCTCACTCACTGGAATATTGGTATCAATACCCTGAGCTAGTACGCGAATGCAAAGATCGCGATCAGTCAAAATTCCAAGCAGCTGTTCGTCATCTTCTTCTGTGAGCTCCTCTGTCGGGCGAATAATGAGCAGAGAGGTGACGTTTTCCTCTGCCATTAGTATCGCAGCTTCCTGAATTGAAGCCGTTGCCTCCAGAGTTACTGGATCTCTTGCTAAGATTTTACGTGCCTTAGCGGTGGTAAAGTCATTGCTTTCGGAGCGGCTAGATATTGCGCTTCGCAAACGCGCGCTATCTTCCAGTTCCATGTAGTCCGCAAAGTTTTCAAACTCATCACAAAGTTCATTGAAGATGTTTTCCGGAATACAGTAAACGAGAGTGTCTTCTATCGCTTTGGCTGGCATACGTACGCGGTTGTTCATCAACAACCCCATCTGACCAAACAGTCCACCAGCATCAATCCTGTTGTAAAGTTCACCTTTACGTCGATAAATCTCTACCGCCCCACTTCTCACCATATACAAGTCGCGGATCGTATCTCCGAAGTTAAGGATTTTTGTTCCTTGCCGAAAGTATGCAACCTCGGCATTGAGAGCAATTTTTCTAAGCTGCTCTTCAGGTAGGTCATCAAAAGGTGGGTACTGGCTAATGAAATTGAGCACTTCTAACTGTTCGGCTTCCATTTTTTATTCCATACGTTGCCTAAACTACAGCGATAAATATCACCCTGAGTGAAATCAAGCAATAAATAAATCTAAGGATAACAGTACCTAACCGATTTCACAGGACCAAGTCTTAATCAAAAATTAGAGCTCTAACCTTTTTATATGTAGAGTTCTAAGCTATCACAGCTTATATCTATGCAAGCGAGTTGAGTTGAAATGTACAAAAAAATTCAAAATAAATTCAACCCTACGTCAGGGCAACGTTATGGCGGATAAAAACACATCACAAGCAATTGTTTTAAATATAAAAAACAAGAATTGAACATACCTTGCTCAACGAACTCTCTATGCACGGCAGAACTAGTTAACCAACCCCCTTTCGTTGAAAGTTGAACTAAAATTAATTAGAGTACAAATCGTTAAACAGTTATAAACACACGAAAAAGGACAGATAACATGGATCCCATACTGGAAGTTAAGGGACTGTATAAAGTGTTTGGAGAAGACCCAGAGAGAGCCTTCTCGCTTATCGACAAAGGCGTCGATAAAGACGGTATTTTTGAACAGACAGGTTTAACAGTCGGCGTAAACGATGTATCTCTCACCATAAATGAAGGGGAAATTTTCGTAATCATGGGCCTTTCTGGCTCCGGGAAATCCACCCTTGTTCGACTTCTTAACCGGCTCATTGAGCCGACTAAAGGTAGTGTTTATCTCAAAGGAAGAGATATCGCCCACATCTCCGAAAATGAACTTCGAGAAGTTCGTCGTAACAATATCTCAATGGTGTTTCAAAGTTTCGCACTCATGCCACACATGACGGTGATTGAAAATGCCGCCTTTGGTTTAGAACTTGCCGGCATCGACGTTAATGAGCGTCAGAAAAGTGCCCTTTCCGCCTTAGAAAGAGTGGGTTTAGACCCTTATGCAGAATCTTTCCCTGACGAATTATCCGGTGGTATGAAACAGCGCGTTGGTTTAGCGAGAGCGTTAGCTTGTGATCCAGACATCCTATTAATGGACGAGGCGTTTTCCGCTTTAGACCCATTGATCCGTTCTGAGATGCAAGATGAGCTTATTCGTCTACAGAACGATGACAAACGCACAATTGTCTTCATTTCTCATGATTTGGATGAAGCAATGCGCATTGGCGACCGTATCGCCATCATGCAAAACGGTGAGGTTGTTCAGGTTGGTACACCTGATGAAATATTACACAGTCCAGCAAATGATTATGTCGAAGCGTTTTTCCGCGGCGTAAACATCGCAAGTGTCTTGACAGCAAAAGATATCGCGCGCAAGAAGCCAGCGGCTGTTTTTAAGAAATCGGAAAATGACGGTCCAGGCTCTGCGATGCAGATTCTGATGGATCACGACCGTGATTACGGTATTGTCGTCGATAAATCTAGCCGATATTCCGGCATCGTATCTCTTGATTCACTACGTTTGGCTCATAAAGAAAACCGTTCGTTAGCCAGTGCTCAATTACCGGATGAAGTTACTCTTCAGCCTGATCAGTCAATTAATGACATTTTGGGTCTGGTTGCTGGTGTTCCTTATGCCGTGCCTGTCGTAGATGAGAAAGGAACTTACTTTGGTGTCGTGACTAAATCACGTCTTCTACAAACACTAGATAAGGATTAACACGATGTCTTCAGAGCAAACTAACAATGATCCCTGGTCAAATACTGCTCCTGCGCAAGATGATCCTTGGTCGCAAGGTACAGAGGCCGCGCCAAGTAATGATTGGCTCAACTCAGAAACTGTAGAGCAAGCACCATTCGATATTATGAACCCATTCCAAGATGCGGTTTTACCCCTCGATAGCTGGGTAGAGTCCGGTTTGAACTGGCTGGTGGAACATGGTCGACCTGTTTTCCAAGCAATACGAGTTCCAATCGACTTTATTCTAACGTCGTTTGAAACTGCTTTGGTGTCTACACCTGCGCCTATAATGGTACTCATTTTATTTTTGCTAGCGTGGCAGTTTTCCAATGTAAAACTTGGTTTTTCTACTCTTGTATCCCTTGTTTTCATCGGCCTAATTGGTGCGTGGTCACAAGCGATGACAACGCTAGCACTGGTGTTAACCGCCGTTTTCTTCTGTTTGCTTATAGGGCTACCAATGGGGATATGGTTGGCAAGGAGCCAAACCGCTGCCAAATTTGTTAGGCCAATATTAGATGCAATGCAAACGACTCCCGCGTTCGTTTACCTTGTGCCAATTGTTATGTTGTTTGGTATTGGTAACGTTCCTGGCGTAGTAGTAACGATCATTTTCGCCCTGCCTCCCGTTGTGCGCCTGACTATTTTGGGTATTCAGCAAGTACCTGAAGAGCTTATCGAAGCTGGCCACTCTTTCGGGGCAAACAAAAAACAGATGCTTTATCGCATCCAGTTACCGTTGGCGTTACCAACCATCATGGCAGGTGTAAACCAAACCTTAATGCTGTCACTTTCTATGGTAGTGATTGCTTCAATGATTGCTGTTGGCGGCTTAGGCCAAATGGTACTTCGTGGTATTGGCCGACTTGATATGGGTCTTGCTGCCGTTGGTGGCTTAGGCATCGTTATTCTTGCGATTTTGTTAGACCGTATCACCCAGGTGTTAGGGGTTAATGCGGGCAACACTAAACTTCGCTGGTATCACACAGGTCCTGTTTCATACCTATTAAAACTGAAAACAAAGACGAACCAAGACGATCTAAAACTTAGGAGAAACATCAATGAATAATTCATGGAAGAAAGCGCTCTCTGTTGGAGCTCTAAGTACTATCGCATTTTCAACTTATGGTGTGGCAAGTGAACTACCGGGTGAAGGTGTCACTGTTCAGCCTGTTCAATCAACCGTTGCAGAAGAAACATTTCAAACGTTGATCGTAAACCGCGCACTTGAAGAGCTTGGTTACGATGTTAAACCGACCAAAGAAGTGGACTACAACGTAGGCTACACCTCTATTGCTAAAGGTGATGCTACTTTCTTAGCGGTTGGTTGGTTCCCTCTTCACGCCGATAAGTACACGATGTCTGGCGGTGATGATAAGTTCTTCCGTAAAGGCCAATACGTAAGTGGTGCTGCGCAAGGTTATTTGATCGATAAGAAAACCGCGGAAAAATATAACATCACGAACATTGGTCAGTTAAAAGATCCAAAATTGGCGAAGCTATTCGATGCAAACGGCGATGGCAAAGCGGACTTAACTGGCTGCAACCCAGGTTGGGGTTGTGAAATGGTTGTTGAACATCAGTTGGATGCTTTCAAACTTCGTGACACAGTAACACACAACCAAGGTAACTACGCGGCGATTATCGCTGATACAATCTCACGTTACAAAAAAGGCGATCCGATTCTTTACTACACTTGGACACCGTACTGGGTAAGTGGCGTTTTAGTTCCAGGGAAAGATGTTGTGTGGTTAGAAGTGCCATTCTCTTCACTTCCTGGTGAGCGTAAGGACATTGATACGACACTAGAGAACGGTAAGAACTACGGCTTCGAGATGAACTCTATGCGCATCGTTGCTAATAAAGAGTTTACAGAAAACAACCCTGCTGCTGCAAAGCTGTTTGAAATCATCAAACTAAATATCAATGATGTTAGTGCTCAGAATATGATGATGAGCCAAGGTAAGAACAGCTCAGCGGACATCGAGTCTCATGTAAATGGCTGGATCAAAGCGAACCAGAAAAAGTTCGACGCATGGGTCGAAGAAGCGAAGAAAGCCGCAATGTAATCATGCCTTTATCAACCTCTAGAGCCAGTTGGTGTTATCAACTGGCTCTTTTTTTACACAAACGCCCCTCCCCCTTACATAGACATACCAACACTTACACTACTCGACCATAAACCCACATTATAATTCACGTTTATTTCACGCTTGCTTTGCTAAAAACAACACAACATAACAATTAAACTATTCGAATAAATATGAAAAACTTATCAAGGAGCTCTGTGTGGGGGCCTTTGCAGCCAATTGCTGCCTTTTCTTTGTTTTCGCTTCTATTTCTGTCTATCTCAAGAGTTTTGCTAGCTTTTTGGCAGATTGACCGTATTGACTCTCTAAACGACTTAATTTACATCCTAGGTCAAGGTTTGCGCGTAGATATTGCAACGCTTTGCTGGTTATTTATTCTTCCAGCACTGTTTTCAACCTTCATGCCATTAACCGGTAAGATGGGAGAGTGTTGGAAGCGAATATTACGCATATGGATGGTTTTAGGGCTTTGGGTGCTTGTATACATGGAGCTCGCAACAGCGCCATTCATTCAGGAATACGACCTACGTCCAAACCGCCTGTTTGTGGAATACTTAATCTACCCAAAAGAAGTCTTGAGTATGCTCTGGACTGGCTACAAATTAGAACTGTTTATTGGTGCGTTAGGTACAGTTTTAACCATCACTTTAGGTTGGAAGTGGAGTAAGAAACTGACCGATAAGGCGCAGCAGGTCAACTGGAAATGGCGACCACTATTGGCACTTTTCGTTGTTCTTTTTGGGGTTGCAGGTGCTCGCTCATCTTTAGGTCACCGCCCGCTAAATCCTGCTATGGTCGCCTTTTCTAACGATCCACTGCTTAACGACTTAGCACTGAACTCATCTTACTCATTGTTGTTTGCGGTTAATAGCATGAAGTCAGAAAAGAGTGCTGAGCAGTTCTACGGAAAAATGGACACTCAAAAGATGTTGGAATTAGTTCGCACTTCATCAACAAAGTCCGACTTCACCCCTTCATTACTCCCAACCATGAACAGTAACCCCGCGACTTACCAGGGTAAACATAAAAACTTAGTGATTTTGCTACAAGAAAGCTTAGGCGCCCAATTTGTCGGTGCTTTGGGCGGTTTGCCTCTAACACCAAACCTTGATGAACTCATGAAGGAAGGTTGGCAGTTCACACAAATGTACGCCACTGGTACTCGTTCTGTTCGTGGAATTGAAGCCGTAACCACGGGCTTTCCTCCATCTCCCTCTCGCGCTGTAGTGAAGCTGAGTAAAAGCCAAACGGGTTTCTTTACTATCGCGGACTTACTGAAAGCTCAAGGCTATCACACGCAATTTATTTACGGCGGTGAAGCCAACTTTGACAACATGAAAACTTTCTTCTTTGGTAACGGTTTTGATCAAATAGTAGAAGAAGACGATTATAACAACCCAAGCTTTGTTGGCTCTTGGGGTGTTAGTGATGAAGATCTATATAACAAAGCAAACGAAGAGTTTGAACGCCTTTCAAAAAGCGACAAACCTTTTTTTAGCTTAGTTTTTACGTCAAGTAATCATAGCCCTTATGAGTATCCAAAAGGCAAAATTGAGCCATACGATTCAGAACATATGACGCGTAACAACGCCGTTAAATATTCCGATTACGCTTTGGGCACTTTCTTTGAAAAGGCGAAAAAGTCATCTTATTGGGATGATACCATTTTCATTGTAATTGCAGATCATGATGCACGTGTTTCTGGCGCTAACCTTGTTCCAGTTAAGCACTTTCACATTCCAGCATTGATCCTTGGTAAAGGCATTCAACCACGTAAAGATGACCGCATAGCAAACAACATAGACATGCCGCCTACACTGTTATCTCTGATTGGGGTAGATGCTAAAACACCGATGATTGGTCGTGATTTAACGAAGCCACTGGCTCGCGACGATGAACGCGCAATGATGCAATACGACAAAAACTTTGGTTATTTAACGCGCGACAATCTCGTTGTGCTTTCCCCTGGTGAAAAGATATCGACCCTAGCGTACGACTTTAAAGACCAAACCATGAAGCCGCTAGAGGTGGACGAATCTATTATCGAGCGTGCAAAAGCAAACGCATTATTTGCATCTAAAGCGTATCAAAACAACTGGTATTCTTCCAAACACACTCATTAATACCAATGATTCCGCTGATAAAAAGGAGCTAAACGGCTCCTTTTTCTTATTCTGTCACTTACCTTCGAGAATGTTCTACTGACAACTCCTGTCGTTCCTTTCCGTTAGATTGCCCCTACTATTTCTAATTGATTAAGGAACAAACCATGCTGACTATCAATTCATTCGTTCTCTACGTTGAGGACATCCACATAAGCCAAGTTTTTTATTCGAAACTGTTCGAACGCAAAGTCACGCAGTTGTCTCCAACCTTCGCCGCTATTCCACTGACCGAAGGCTTAACGTTGACACTCAAGCAAAGAGATAATCTTTCACCCTACAGCGGAATTAGAGGTGGTGGCACCGAGTTGTCTTTATCGGTGCCCAATAGTCATATGCTAGAGCGCATTTACAAGCGCTGGAAAGACCTAGGTGTTGAGTTTGTTCAACCACCAGCGACATCAGTGTATGGGTTAAATTTTATGGCTATCGATCCAGATAAGCATCGCATTCGTGTTTTCATAAATGAATAAAAATGCGTTAAAAATGCTTTTTACCCATTCCCAATGTGACTTCAATAAATTAGACTCAAGGAAACATCAAAAGCGGCGTAGTAATAAGAAGGAATGCCCATGAGCTCAAGTATGATCCTTAGCGAATCCCTAATCGAGAGCGGAAGAGATATCCCCCTCAAAGAACTGCTTTATGCAAAGCGCGTGCTGGATAACTACATGGCAGTAGCCAAAGAAAGTAGCCCGCTTGAGCTATTAACTGAGATGAAATCGGCAGCAAAGCAAGTAGAATACTTTACAACGACGAGTAACCCGTGTGAGGCTCGTAATGTCATCAGTCAGATGATTGATAAAATCGACACCGCGGAATCTTTTGATTCGTTCAAAGCATTAGCAGGTAAGCCATCTCAAGCACTCAATGAACTAATTGAAGATCGAGCTCAGCTGATTAAACACGAACGAGAGCTCCTGCTCGCCTCAGGCTATGACGCCTCACGAATCTAATATACGCGACAGGCTAAAAGTCATAGCTAACAACGAAAAAGGAGCTCTTAAAGAGCTCCTTTTGCTTTTCAAAAATCGGATACAAAAGACTTAAAGGCCGATATCTTCCGTTATTGCTTTGATTTGTTTGAGGTCCATTTTATAGACTTCAATCATTTGATCGACCTGACTTAGTCGTGAATTAGCTTCATCATGTTTATCACACGCGTCCGACTTCACGTCCCAAGATTTGCCTTCTAAAAATACGTCACACTCTTTCTTGAGTTTCTCAATCTTAGGTAATAATTTCGACCGTTCTTTCTCGAGAGACTCTAATTCTTGCGAAATTTTCAGCTCTTTCTGGAATACTTCGCGGGACCGCTCAAACATAGTCGCTTGCATATCCGCTTGACGACTCAACTTCTCATTTTCTGACTTCGTCGTGTTGATCTTATCTGCCTGCTGCTTCAATTGAGACTCTAGTGACAAGTTGACCTTCTCGACCTCAGTCAATTGCTTTTGCAACTTCTTAAGTGCTTTCTGATGAGCTTCATCTTTCGCGGCGAGTAACTCACTAACTTGGTTTTGTATTTCTTGGTCGAGCGCCTCTTCCCGCACTTTTACTTGAGATGCCAACTGGGTTCTATCTTGCGTTAGTGCTTGATACTTTTCTTCTAATACGTGGTAAGTCGATTCCCACTTGTTCGCAGTGACAACCGATCCAACAAGGCCACCAAATGCCAAGCCTAACACCGCAGCGATTGCGATATAGATATGCGTACGTTTGTCACGCTCTTCAATGACAACTACGTCGTCTTGCTCTTCCATTTTGTTCTGAGAACTCACCGTATACTACTCCAAGGACTCTTTTACTTTGCTAGCGGATCAATTCCGCAAACATAATTGATGCTGTATAAATCAGAAATGCGCCAATTAATGTTATAACGGTCGCTTTTTGGACTTTTTCATTGGTTCGATAACGAAACAGCACAAATGCTACTGCAATCAACACCGCAATGGCTAATAATCTGGTCATACCGCCTCCTTGTCCACTTATGAAAAACTGCCTAGGTCCGTAGACTGTTTCACAAAGATTCATTGTAACCCATTTATACGTACCATAAGGTCAACTTAGCGTAGATTTTAAAATAAGTGCTCCGATTTTAATCAATTTTGTGTTCTTAATTGAATAACTTATGTCGTAACGATCGAAACACATTTATCGTTCTGAAGTGTTTTTGGGTTCCATTCCCTAACCCAATAAATTTTATTTATGCCGTGACTCGCACAAAAAGATTGGCAAACATACCTTCATGAAAATTGATGAGGTTATTTCATTAAAAATAAATTGACATAGGGTGTTGAAATGGACCAAAAACATGATAGAGTTCACACGTTAATGATGACCAGCATCATTAACTAACCTTTACTCATTTAATTGAGTAATTGTTCCGATGAAGACTGCAGGAGAGTGGTTATTAATCAAATTTTAACATTTGATTAGCATAACTCGCCGAAGAATTAACTATTTCAGGTGCTACCTAGGTAGCGGGGACTGTAGTTGGAGGAACCTCTGGAGAGAACCGTTAAATCGGTCGCCGAAGGAGCAAGTCTTGCACTCACGCAAGGTGAAACTCTCAGGCAAAAGGACAGAGGAGTGGAAAGTTACAACCTAACTATTTTGCTTGGCCTTCCCGCCTACAGCCAATAGCTTAGTTCTTTTAGAGATCGTTGATCTCGTCCTTTCCCTCTTCTCCTTATTAGTTGTTTTATTAAGGGGAAATCATGAACAACCTACAATCTTTACTACAAACCATCGATAATTTTGTCTGGGGTCCACCGCTGCTTATTTTGCTAGTGGGTACAGGTGTTTACTTCACTTTTAGCCTTGGCTTGATCCAGTTTAAACACCTCCCAACAGCGCTAGCGATGGTATTCAGTAAAGATAAGTCATCTAATACTCAAGGTGACGTTTCTAGCTTTGCAGCTCTTTGTACTGCACTCTCAGCAACAATTGGTACTGGTAACATTGTTGGTGTTGCCACAGCAATCAAACTCGGTGGACCAGGCGCTCTATTCTGGATGTGGCTCGCTGCCCTTTTCGGAATGGCGACTAAATACGCCGAATGTTTGTTGGCGGTTAAGTACCGAAGAGTCGATGATAAAGGCCAAATGATTGGTGGCCCAATGTATTACTTGCAATACGGTGTTGGCTCAAAAGCTCTCGCGATCATGTTTGCAGTGTTTGCTTTAGGTGTTGCTTGTTTTGGTATCGGTACGTTTCCACAAGTAAACGCGATTCTGGATGCAAGTGAGATATCTCTTGGTGTTAACCGTGAGCTATCTGCCTTTGTACTAACTCTTTTGGTTGCTTTCGTAACTTTGGGTGGCATCAAATCCATTGCTAACGTTGCAGGAAAAGTGGTTCCTACCATGGCTGTATTTTATGTGTTGGCGTGTTTAAGCGTGATCATCATGAATGCAGACCAATTGTTCAATGCCGTTGAATTAGTGCTGGTTTCAGCCTTTACATCAACAGCAGCGACTGGTGGTTTTTTAGGTGCAAGCATCATGCTGGCAATCCAATCAGGTATCGCTCGCGGTGTGTTCTCAAATGAATCAGGTTTGGGTAGCGCGCCTATGGCAGCAGCAGCAGCGAAGACAGACTCTTGTGTTAAACAAGGCCTAATTTCAATGACGGGTACCTTTTTCGATACCATCATTATTTGTACCATGACAGGCCTTGCTCTAATCCTGACCGGTGCATGGCAAAGTGACCTAGCAGGCGCCGCGATGACGACTCATGCTTTTGCGGTGGGTTTAAATGCAGATACATTTGGCCCTATGCTCGTCTCAATCGGTTTGATGTTCTTCGCTTTTACCACCATTCTTGGTTGGAACTACTACGGTGAGCGTTGCGTTGTGTTCCTGTTCGGAACTAAAGCTGTGCTTCCATACAAACTGATTTTCGTTGGCTTGGTGGCATCTGGTGCATTCCTTCACCTCGATATGATTTGGCTACTGGCTGATATCGTAAACGGTCTGATGGCAATTCCTAACCTGATTGGTTTGATCGCACTGCGTCACGTCGTACTGGCAGAAACCAAACTGTTCTTTAGCTCAACATCGCAATCAGGTGAAGTTGAAGCAGTGAAAGCTTAGTGAAACGACAGCTGTTCGGTCACAAACTACCAGTAACGGAGAGCAAAGCACATTAGAAATGGTAAAAACATAAAGCCCGCTATTATTTAGCGGGCTTTATTTATCTTCGGTTAAATGGTTAATCTCTCAACCATTGATGCTCAACGTTTTCTCCACGTTCTTCAAAAAACTTCGCATTTTTTTGCTTGAATTGATCCGCTTTCAACTCTGATAGCGGCCAGTCTAAAAATGCTTCTGTTACAAACGAGTCGCCGACACCAACCTCAATCGATTCCAGATGTTTCCCGATGTAGCGATAAAAGTAGCCTTGCCCAAACGCATCGCACACCATAGGTACATGCCTGACACGTTGATGATTGACAGAGACCGAAGCCCAAGTCGTCGTTTTAGGTTCACAGGTTTGCTCTTTTACAACGTCGACCTCAAATTTATTGTCCATAGTTGTCGAAACAAAAACGACAATAGCGTCATGCAAATACACACGCCTGAGCAATAACTGTTTAGTGTCTTGAGTTCGCGTTTGTTGTATTCCATTAGCAAAAGGCTCGAAGTAGCCCCAGTGCCAAGACCAGATCATGCCGCGTTGCGCAAACTGTACTTGTGGCCACGTATGCCAAGCAACAGCGGCACCTATCCCCACAATAAATACCGCGAGTAGTATCAACAATCGATAAATATTACGCATTAAACGGGTTTTTCAATTAATAACTTCACACCAAGTGCGACTAATACTGCGCCCGTCGCGCCTTCCATCCACTTCATAAAGCTTGCATTCTTTAGTAGATTTTTAGCCGAGTTAAGCGCGCCAGCTAAACCACACTGCCAAACCATCGCAATAGCAAAGTGTACAGATGCCATCATCATTGATTGAAGCAAGGGTGAACCTTCTGGATTCACAAACTGTGGCAAGAAAGCCAAATAGAAGACCGCCGTTTTCGGGTTCAAGACGTTAGAAAGAAAGCCCTCTCTAAAAGAGCGCTTACCATTAAACACTTCGTGAATCTGCTCGGTCACGGTCAATCCATCTTTCGACGACATTAGCGCTTTTAAACTGCTCAAACCAAGCCAGATAAGATAAGCTGCGCCAATCATTTTTACGATTTGGAACAACTCTGCTGATTGCGCAAGAATCGCCGAGATACCAACCGCAGAAAAAAAAGCATGCACGAATAAGCCAAAGCAAATCCCTAGACTGGTTGTACATCCATCTTTTAGGCCCGATCGGCTAGTGTTACGGATAACAAGTGCAGTATCTAAACCTGGCGTTAACGTTAAAATCGTAATGGCAATAATAAATGCCTCGAAATTCAAAATATCCATATTATCGTGATAATTAATTGTCAATCCTTCATCAATACCGCCAATCCACAAGATTCGCAAGCTTCTTTTTTAAGAGAGCTATACAACTGGGTGAGTTTATGGACAATGGGTTGGAGTTAATTGTTAATTATTAATTATTAATTATTAATTATTAATTATTAGTAAATTAACGCAGGTTGCTTAGTGCAACACCATATGAAGGACCCGTTATCGGGTGTTTAGGGAAAGAACAAAAGAATAAGAGTAGTCACATGAACGCATTTACAAAACTCGTTGAACATTCCAAAAAAGTGGCAAATTTTGAGCATCTATCAGCCATCATAGATTGGGATCAAGCGGCGGTCATGCCACCTGGTGGCGCTGAAGCACGCTCGAATGCCACGGCAGAGCTCGATGTACATATCCATTCTTTAATGACTCAACCGCACTTGGGAGAGCTTTTCGCTCAGGCAGAAGAAGAGACGCTGTCTACAAAAGAAAAATCTATCCTAAGAGAAATGAAGCGTGGGTGGCAGCAAGCTAACTTACTACCAGAATCATTAGTTCAAGCTCAATCTCTTGCTGGCTCCAAATGTGAACATGCATGGCGTACGCAACGTGGAGAAAATGACTGGGCTGGTTTTGAAAAGAACTGGGCTGAAGTCGTAAAGCTATCGCAGGAAGAAGCGCAAATTAGAGCCGAAGCAAATGGCACGACTCCTTATGATGCCATGCTCGATGTTTATGAACCTGGCACAACGTCTGCGTCGTTAGACATTCTTTTTGCTGACGTGAAAACCTGGCTTCCTACTTTGATCGATGAAGCGCTTGAAAAACAACAATCAGACAACATCTTATTGCCAACTGCACACTACCCTGCGGAAAAGCAAAAAGCGCTCGGTTTGGAAGTCATGAAGCTACTTCAATTCGATTTTGAACACGGTCGACTTGATGAGAGTACCCACCCATTTTGTGGCGGTGTACCGACAGATGTGCGTATTACGACACGTTATAATGAAAACGAGTTTGTCCAATCATTGATGGGAATTGTCCACGAAACTGGCCATGCTCGATACGAGCAAGGGCTACCAAAAGATTTATCAGGAACACCCGCGGGAGAAGCTCGCTCTATGGGTATTCATGAATCACAATCACTCTTCTTTGAAATGCAAATAGGACGAAGCAGCGCGTTTATCGATCACCTCGCTCGACTGGCTTCTAACCATTTTTCTGGTAGTGAATTCGAAAAAGACAATTTAGCCAAAATTTACACTCGCGTAGAAAAAGGCTTTATTCGCGTAGATGCTGACGAACTTACATATCCTGCTCACGTTATTCTTCGATATGAAATTGAGCGAGATCTCATGAACGGCGTCATCAAACATACAGATGTACCAGAACTCTGGAACGAAAAGATGAAAGCGTACTTGGGGCTATCAACCGAAGGAAACTTCAAAAATGGCTGTATGCAAGATATCCATTGGACAGACGGAAGTTTTGGCTATTTCCCGTCCTACACGCTCGGTGCGATGTACGCTGCACAATTTATAGCAGCAATGAAACAAACCGTCGATGTAGATGCGGTTATTCGTTCTGGCGACTTAGCTCCGATATTCAATTGGCTCTCGGAAAACATCTGGAGTAAAGGTAGCTTATTCACCACTGATGAGTTGGTAAAACAAGCCACGGGTGAAACACTGAATGCTAAACACTTTCAAGCTCACCTAAAAGATCGCTACTTATAAAGCGAAAAGAATAGAAAGTAAAAGCCCAAGGTTCGTATGTTCCTTGGGCTTTTTGTAGGCTCTTTATGTGTTATGCCAAGCTAGGGATGAGCCTAGGCTTGTACAAACAGTCCTCACCCTCTGGTCTAGTTTTAAACCGACGATGAAGCCACATATACTGGCTCGGACTTGCCATGATTGATGTTTCAACTATTTGATTCACGAATGCGGCGGCGCGTTGATGATCCTCTTTCGGGAAACCTTCGACGGGCGCACTAATGGTTAGGGTATAGTGTCCGTCCTTTCCTCTTACCATCGTAAAAGGCACAATGGCGCATTCTGTAGAATCAACCAACAAACTTGTACCTGTCGTAGTACAAGCATTTTTAACGGCAAATAACGGTGCAAATGTCGAGCGTCGGTTACCATAATCGTGGTCCGGTGCATACCAAACCCGCTCACCCGTTTTAAGTGCTTCAAGCATGGCTTTGACGTTTTTACGATCAATCAGTGTACGATTAGAGCGAGAGCGTCCCTTATACTGAAAATAATCAAAGCACGGATTATTGTTTGGGCGATAAACACCGGTTCCAGACTTTTTAATGCCAAAAGCACGAGCACCTAACTCTAGATTCATTGAGTGTACGGCCAACATTAATGCACCTTTGCCTGACTTCTCTAAAGCCTCTAGATGCTCCATGCCTTTTATCGTGACGTGTTTGTTTACCCGTTTATCTGACCAAAACCATGCCATTGCGGTCTCAAAAAGTGCGATGCCAGTATTGTCGATGTTGTCTTTTAGAATTGCTTCGCGTTGGCATTCTTCCATATGAGGGAAGCAAAGCTCAAGATTGCGTCTGATCGTAACTTGACGTTTTCTCATGAGTCGCATAGCTAAACGACCAATGTTGCGTCCCAAAGCTAGTTGAACTTTAAAAGGAAGGAGGCTAAGTGAGTACATCACGCTAATGATAATTAACGTTCCCCAGTAACGAGGCAAAAGAAATTCGGCCTTGAATGCAGGCTTTTTGTATTTGTTCATGTAAGTATTGTCAGATGTGCCCATCTATAAGTGATAAAAACAATGATAATGGACTGCACTTTTATCATTGATAACGCTAATAACATAAATTAAAGCGCGCGGATTCTATGGTTCTTCGACACACTACACAATAAGAACTTTGCAGAAATATGTAGGGAATGAAAAAGCAGTAAAGATGAGTCGCCACGTTAACATCTATCGGAGTGATTTATCTACTGCCCTTTCCTAAAGTTTGAAGAAACATAACTTTGTATTTTCAATGCGCTAAATAATGTCTATTTTTCAATCACATAATGCGACCGTTATGAATACAACAATAAGACGTCATATCAATACTCGCCATTAGCGATTGAATTTGCACTAAAAAGCCGCAGCAATTTCTCGCTGCGGCTTCTTATTCACTTAACAAGTAGAGTGGCGTTATTCGTGCCCTACTGTTTTGGATAATAAATTTACGATCAACACACCAGCGATGATAAACCCAATACCAACTAGGGCTGGTAAGTCTAGACGCTGTCCGTAAACAAAGTAACCAACCGTCGCAACCAAAACGATCCCAGCACCACTCCATATGGCATAAACAACCCCGACAGGCATTGTTTGCACTGTGACGGAAAGCAAGAAGAAAGCGATGCCGTAACCAATCAAAACGACTGTGCTCGGCATTACTTTCGTAAATTGCTCTGTTTTAGGAATATAAGAAGTGGCAATCACTTCACATACAATCGCGATCGACAGCGCCAACATTGGTGGCATAGAGACAAGCATTTTGAACATAAGGCATTAACGCTCAACAGAAATGTAACCGACAACATGTCCGGATAATTAGGCCGCGCATTATACCCAACTCATCTCACGATGGAATACCACTAACGATGTTTACACACCATCACTTTCGCTTACTTTTTGATGACCAGGTGAAAGGCTGACGTTTTGGTGCTGACGAGAAATTTCAAAGTAGATATGCATATCAATCGGCTCAGGTGTATTGAGTAGCATCTTACCTACTTCACGTTGGAAATGACCATAATTACCTAGCTCATCCGTTAGTTCTAGGAGCTCGTAAGAGGCTTCATCGGCAAACATTCCATACGCATACTGATAATGACTGATATCCTTGCTCTTATCATAACCCAGCTTTTGAAGAACTTGATCAATCTCTTCCGGCGTATAAATGTCTTTATCACCAAACGAATGCAGTAGCACGCAAGGAACTTCTTGAGCGATGCTCTGAATCTTTGTCTTTCTCTTGAAAATACCGAACATAATGTCCTCCACTGACGATGTTTCCAAATATGCACATTAATGCAAAATGGTGAGCTGATTGTTTTTAGTATGGCTCATTAATTTGAGACTTCCTTACTACGAAGTCACCTTCACATATTAACGTGATCGCATAATTACCAGCAAATAGTACACACTGCGTTTCAAACCTATCTCATCAGAAACTCTGCTTTAGTCACAATTGTGTGACAACCCCGAGTACGGTTTACCACAATGTAAAGAGTAGATTGAAAAGTCGGATTTCGTATCGACATCTAAACTTAATTAAGTTAGCTTTAGAAGTATAGACGTCTAGGTTGACTATGCTTAGGGAGAGAAAGTCGTGCCAATTAGAATTCCAGATCAATTACCAGCTACCGATGTCTTAAGGACAGAAAACATCTTCGTGATGAGTGAAACGCGTGCAGCGAGTCAGGAAATACGTCCTTTAAGAGTACTGATCCTTAATCTGATGCCAAAAAAAATAGAGACTGAAACTCAGTTTCTGCGTCTACTCTCAAACAGCCCACTACAGGTTAACGTCGAATTACTGCGCATTGATAACCGCCCGAGTAAAAATACGCCAACTGAACATTTAGACACGTTTTATCGCCAATTTGAAATGGTGCGAGATAAAAACTTCGATGGCATGATCATTACTGGGGCTCCATTAGGTTTGGTGCAATTTGAAGATGTCATTTATTGGGATCATCTCAAAACCATCATGGAGTGGGCAAAAGATCATGTGACATCCACTCTTTATGTTTGCTGGGCTGCGCAAGCAGGGTTAAAGCTACTCTACGATCTACCTAAAAAAACGCGTAAAGAAAAACTTTCAGGCGTGTATCATCATCAAATCCATCATCAGTTTCACCCTATCTTACGCGGATTTGATGACACGTTTTTGGCTCCTCACTCGCGTTACGCAGATTTTTCGCCTCACTTTCTAGAAGAGCATACTGACTTAGACATTTTAGCGACATCGGATGTCGCAGGTGTGTACTTGGCCACCACAAAAGACAAACGAAATGTCTTTGTCACAGGACACCCTGAGTATGATTCTCACACTTTACATAATGAATATATCCGAGATTTAAGCGAAGGTATGGAGCCCGCTATTCCTGTCAACTATTACCCAAACAACAACCCAGATAACCCACCAATTGCAAGCTGGAGAAGCCATGGACACCTTCTCTTTTTAAACTGGCTGAACTACTGTGTTTATCAGCAAACACCGTACGACCTCGAGCACTTCAGTGAAGATGCTTTCACTAAAGACGATTAGCTTCAAAATAAGCAAACAAAGCACTCATCATTACCGAAATGTAATATGTGAACCAAGCCGCCATATGGCGGCTTTTTCATAACAGTTTGCAAACCTGATCGCATAGTGTTTTTTCCTCAATAGGTTTTTGCTAAGTAATTCATATCATGCAGAAAGATTCAGGGATGTAGGGATAAAGAATGAAAACAGCAAAGCTCGGTGCACTAATATTATTGTCTCAGTTTGCACTCGTGGGTTGCGTGACGGTGAAAGAAGATGGAAGCCCTGTCGTTAAAGCCGATCCTGTGGCAATGGCAGAATCACGTATCGCACTTGGCTTAGGTTATTTAGACGGCGGTAACATGATTCGCGCGCATGATAACTTACAACAAGCCTTAAACCACGCACCTCAATACTATCGCGCGCAATTATCTATGGCTCACTACTACGAAACGGTTGGTGAAGATATTAAAGCCGAACAGATGTATAAACGCTCTCTACGCCAACACACTAAAAACGGAAATGTGCTCAATAACTACGGTACTTTTCTTTGCAAGCGAGGTGACTTCGAAAAAGCCGATCAGATGTTTAATCGAGCCATTGAGCAGCCTTATTACTACCTTATTCCAGCGAGCTATGAGAATGCAGCTTTTTGTGCGCTAAAATCACAAGATAAAGACAAAGCGAGATACTACTTTACTAGAGCTATCGATCATGACCCCCATAGACCAAAATCGATTTTGCAACTCGCTAAAATAGAAATTGATAGCGGTGATTATACTGAAGCTAGAATTCGATTAATGAGATTCAATCAAATGTATGGCGTGAAGAAGCCCTCTTTGCAACTCATGATTCAACTTGAACGTGCAGCAGGCAATGAAGCTCTCCAGAAAAAGTATCAAAAACAATTGGAGAATTTTTCTTAGTACAAAATAGCGATACAGATGGCGCATTAGCTCACAGCCAATACTGCGCTTGACCAAGAATCCGGTGAATTCAGACTCACGGTGATACATTCATCCTGTACATAAACGTCAAATTCGGTACTATTTGAACGGAATAAGTGACCAAGTCACATTATAAAAAGTGCGCACACAACGAAATTTGTACATCATACTGTTTTTAAGATTGATTTCGGCACATTGATAAATACTAAATATTACTGACATGCACCAGAAGGAAGTTGAAGCCGGATGAAACCTGCCTGCACTCTGTTATTACTCACTTTGCTGAGTTCACCTTTTGTCGTCAGTGCACAAGAAAATATTGAGAAAACATTCACATTTGGCATTGTGTCCAATAAAGCCCAAAGCAAAATCAAAAAAGCGACGCCCCTTACTCAGTATGTAACTGAAAATATGGCTGAATATGGTTACGCAAAAGGGGCGGTAAAGGTATTTAAAAATTATCGTCAGCTCGCGGTTGCGCTTGAAAATGGCACCGTTCAAATTGCAACGGCGACCCCCTTTAATGCGATGACCTTAGAAAAGGAGTCTAATAGCCAAGTTCTTGCTATACGATGGAAAAAAGGCCTGCAAAAATATCATACGGTGTTCTTTACTAATAAAGAGAGTGGCATTGAGTCACTTTCTGACCTGCGCGGAAAAACGCTTGTTTTCGAAAAGCGTACGTCTACCAGCAGCTATTACCTACCTGCGATTACATTGCTGAATCACGGAGAAAAACTGCAATACCTTCCCTCTCCTGATGACAAACCGGCCAAAGACAGTATTGGTTATTTATTCCTTGATGAGCAACTCGCTCAGTCAAATGAAATCAACCTATCTGTATGGGTATATAAACAGAGAGTTGCAGCAGGAGCATTCAGTAACTTCAACTGGAACAATCCCAAAGATTTGCCAGAGAACATGAAAGACAAACTAGCGATTTTTTCTCGTTCTGTTGAAATACCCAGGGATTTGATTCTCGCTTCTCCAAGCATGAGCCTAGAGCAACAGCGTAAAATCACGTCCATACTGCTTGATATGGATACAACTCACGAAGGCTCTCTCGCACTTAAAAAGTTTCAGAACACCAAAAAATTCAGCGCGCTTACTCCAGAAATGCGAGCCTCCTTAAGTACAGTGCGCAAGTCAGTTCACTTGTTACCGAAGGTGGATTGATGTTTCAAAAGCTCTCACTCGAAACCAAATATATTTGCTCGACAATATTCGTTGTCTTGTTTGTTGTGGTGATAAATCTTGCGTTATACATGCACGGTTACGATGCGTATTCAAATAGCTTAACTCAACAAATCACGAACAACTCTCAAGAAAAAACAGAATCTTACGTTAAGCAAAAAGGGTTGGTTTATGCAGAGCTATTATCAAAACAGCTTTTTGATCCACTCTATACAGACAATATCAGTCAAGCGTATGAGCAAATTAAGGCAACATTGAGCCAGCCAGATGTCTCGAAAATACATGTTGTTGACAATGAAGGGCTAATCTTTCACGACGGCACTACTCAGCTAAGGATGTTTGCCCAACCTCATTACCGCTCTCCTTTTATTTTGAAAGCAATAGAAGAATCCAGAACTCTCGTTTCCTTTTCCAAGCATCAGTTGGAGATCGCAGCGCCGATTCAGCAATCAAATATTACTCTTGGGGCGGTATATCTTGAGCTTAACTTGATACATCTACTGGAAGAGAAAGAACAGAACATTGAACAAGTCCAAGCGATTACCTCAAACGATAAACAGAAGATGTTTAACTTGCTGCTAACGATCAGTGGGATATCCGTTCTATTCGGTAGCATCATCGCTTATGCTTTGGGGCGGTCGTTAACTAAGCCACTCAAGCAACTAAAAGATCAATTTTCAGAGTCAAATACCCAAGCGCTGCCAGTCACCGACATACAAAGCAAAGATGAAGTGGGAGAACTTATTTCGGCGTACAACAAAATGTCAAACAAAGTGAACCGATACACCAGCCGAGTTGAGTTCATGGCGTACCACGATATTCTGACTTCCCTGCCAAACCGAGAAAAGTTACTCATTGATATTCAAACGCAAATAACTGACCACAAATCCCCCTCACTCGCGGTTGTGTTTATTGACTTGGATGACTTTAAGCACATTAACGATAACTATGGACATAACATTGGGGATAAATTGCTAGGCCATCTTGCCTCAGAGCTTCAAGGCCGTTTGCCGAGTTATTTTAAGCCGCTTTACCGCCTTTCTACCATCGTAAGTCGAGTAGGTGCGGATGAATTTGTACTGGCCTTTCCGTGCTCGGACAATCATGAAGCTAGAGAAAAAGCGAACGATATTCATCGCCAACTACTCTCTCCCTTTAGTTTGGAAGAGAACGATATTCAAATTACGGCAAGCCTCGGAATTGCTGTGTATCCAGAATTTGGTTCAAACGCTGAGTCTCTTTTACAGCTTTCCTCTCTTGCGGCGCAGGAATCTAAAAGACGCGGTAAAGACATTATGACGATATACGATTCCACGTTTGATGAAACGATTAAACAACGTTTATACATAGAACGAGAACTGCGTCGTTCAGTACGTGACTTGTCTCAATTCGAGCTGTGGTATCAACCACAATTTGATCTAAAAACCTATCGCCTAATTGGGGTCGAAGCATTGGTTAGGTGGAATCATCCCGAGAAAGGTTATATCAGTCCAGAATCGTTTATCCCGATCGCAGAACAAAGTGATTTAATATTGGAGCTTGGAGAACATATCATTGAGACGGCAGTTGCTCAGCGGGCAATGTGGGCAGAACATTTCGGTACTGATTTTCACATCGCATTAAACTTGTCCCCAAGACAAATCTATCGCCAAGATTTAAGTCAATTATTTTCTAAGTATTTACGACGACATGATGTCGCCCCTCAAACCATTCATGTTGAAGTGACAGAGTCACTTTTTATTGATGATACAGAGAAAGCTCAATATGTGCTTAAAAAACTACAAAGTATCGGAGTGGAAGTTTGGCTAGATGACTTTGGTACGGGGTATTCAGCCCTTGCCTACCTACAACATATGGCTTTTGACGGGCTCAAGATTGATCGTTCATTTATCGCTCAAATCCGAAAAAGCGATCAAGACGATTCATTAGTTCGCGCGATTGTATCCATGGCTCACAACCTAAGAATGAAAGTAGTAGCCGAAGGCGTAGAAACTCAAACTCAACTCACACGAATGGAGTCTCTCCACTGTGACGTCGTACTAGGCTTTTTCTTAGGTAGGCCTGTACCTGCTGAGGAATTGATTGCATTTGAATACCAACGAGGGAGTGGCGCTCAAAGCGTCAATCACTTTGCTTAGAACGCCGTTTTGTTAACTATTGCCGCTTAGCGCGTTAGTACTCGTAATGCAATATCGGTCACACTTCCCCCACCTCATTAATATGAATTTTCTCTTAAAATCTAACATCTGAGATAAATAAACTACACTTTTCATATCAACTTCTTGGATATGGAAATGCGCGTGGTAGGAATCTTTTCTTGGAACAACCTGTCGGTAAAACAAAAGCTATTTGGGTTGGTTTTGCTGCCAATTTTATTGTTGCTTGTCCTCGCGGGTAAACATGTACAAAGCCTTTCTATCCAGGCTCAGGAACTACAAAAAGCACAGTTATTCTCTGTCTACATCGACCGCGTATCTTCGCTTTATCACCTACCGAATAACCCTGATGTAATAGATAAGCAACTAAAAACTCAGCAGATATCTCAATTGTTACGCGACACCGCTGCACCAGTATTCGGTGAAAACGCTGAGATACTAAACCAGTTGATAAGCTTTGAGGAAGCAACCCTCTCGATGCTCTCTTCGCAAAATCAAGAAGAAAAGTTAGATGCAGCAGAGTGGCGCGCTGATACGTTCAAAGAAATCCTCATGAGCTTAGACAAAGTCTATTTTAGAAATGTGAGTTATGAAACAAACACTCACCTTTCTTCTTTGATGCAACTTGAATGGTTGATGTTTTGGTCCACTGAAGAGCATAGATTAAGCGAATATTTGATTCGATCTTCAGAGGAAAATAACGAGTATGACCTCACAACACAGGCTTCTATCCAATCTTTAATCCAGAACCAACAACTATTTCTAGAGCGTTTTGTGACGCTAAATGCCAATCAACAACAAGTAGATCTGCTCATTGAGACGTTTACGGGTGAAGTCTTTATCAAAAGCCAAGAGTTTCGTGCTTATTTATTGCAACCAGCTCAACTCAAATCATTAACCCCGGATGAGATTGATGCGGGGTTATCTGCACTCAACAAACGCTTATCGTTATTACAAAGTGTTGACGACAAAATGGAACAACAGCTGAGTGATGATATATCAAAGACAATCAACACGACGACACAGCACCGCTTTACCTTTATCGCAATGATGAGCCTTTTAACGCTGTTGGTCGTAAGTTTAACGCTAAGATTGGTGCGAAAAGTTACTGGAAACTTGAATCTAGTCCTCAAATTTCTCAGTAACGAAAGCAATGAACAAAGTAACACTGAAAATTCACCTCTTGCTCAACTAATAAAGGGTAAAGACGAGCTGAGTAAGTTTGCTCGAGAGGTAAAAAAGCTTAGTGATGAGCGGATGTTGTCCAGACTAAAGCTCACACAAGCTAAAGAAGATGCAGAACAAGCAAAAGATGATGCAATTAAGGCGAGTAAAGCCAAAAGTAGCTTTTTGGCCAACATGTCCCACGAGATCCGCACGCCGCTAAATGGCGTTATTGGCATCTCTGAAGTGTTATCCGATACTTCCCTGACTGCCACACAACGCGATTACGTCGACACGATTGAAACCTCCTCCCAACTGCTTTTGAGTTTAATTAATGACGTTCTAGACTTCTCAAAAATTGAATCTGGGATGTTGCTCATTAGCCCACATTCAACTTGTGTTCGAGAGTCTATCTATGACATTGCTTCTATCATTTCACCGAAAGCAAAGGAAAAAGGCATCGATGTGCAAGTCAACATTAGCCGTAACACGCCTTACCACGTAATGTTGGATGACCATCGTATACGCCAAGTTGTCATGAACTTCATGTCTAACGCGGTAAAATTTACCGAACAAGGCAGTGTAGAGCTATCGGTCATCACCCGCGAAATTAAAAATGGTGAAGCGGTCATCGAGTTTTCCGTTAAAGATTCTGGGATTGGTATTGATGCCCAGCAGCAAAAGAAAATATTTGCTCCATTTGCCCAAGAGGATAACTCTACTACCCGACAATTTGGGGGAACTGGACTTGGGCTTGCCATTAGCACGCAATTAGTTGAGCTAATGGGTGGAGAAATTCAACTTGAATCCGAGAAAGGTAAAGGCAGTCGCTTCTTCTTTGAACTAACTGCTCCTGTTGTGACGCAAGAGTTTAACGCTTATCACGCTCTGAATCACAACGATATATGGATTGTATGCAGCAGTACTCAACTAGAACAAAAACTGCGTAACGAGTTAAGTTTTTTCAACATCAACATAACGCAGTCAGTAGATACCTTAAGTGCGTTGCCAACGTGGATTGATAACGAGCGCGTTATCGTTATTCATGTAGAAGCATCACCAAATGCAGCGGCGATGCATATCGATGAGATAGAAAGCCTTTGTAAACGAAACATTCGTGTCTGCCTCATCAAGCACCTTCATAGCCCACAATTCGACTTTAGAAACAGTATCAGCGCCTTGGTCACTCAGCCACTACTAGGGCAGCGCTTAATTAAAGCACTTGAAAGTTGTGCGGCAAATTTCTCGCACGCACAACAAGAGAGCACTTCAGCGCAACATGTTAAATCTCTGCCGAAAATTTTGGTCGTTGATGACAATACGGTCAATCAAAAAATCGCGGGGCTACACGTCACAAAAGCTGGCTTCGACTTTGATGTCGCAGTAAACGGACAAGAAGCGGTTGAGAAATTTCAACAGAATCAGTACAGCCTAATTTTAATGGACTGCATGATGCCCGTAATGGATGGATTTGAAGCCACCCAAATAATTCGTCAAATAGAAGTAAAAGAAAAACGCGCTTTCAGAATTCCGATTATTGCTCTAACGGCAAGTGTGGTCGATGACGATATACAAAAATGCTTTGACGTTGGAATGGATGACTATGTGCCCAAACCGTTTAAAGCAGGGTTGCTTAAAGAGAAGTTAGATAAGGCAATTGGGTTACGTGTTTCCAACACGACGCATGCTGAACCACACCAAGAGAACACTACTCCCGATACAACTCATGAACTACCTGCAAGTTCTAAGCAACCAGAAGCAACGGTAACGCCTATTCGCTCCGAACGTATCTTGCTTGTCGAAGATAATAGAGTAAACCAGAAAGTGGCTTCTCTATTGCTATCTAAAGCAGGTTATCAATTCGAAGTCGCTGAAAACGGGCAAATTGCAGTCGAAATGTTCCAAAAAGATGGAAAGTTTGATGTTATTTTGATGGATTGCATGATGCCCATAATGGATGGGTTCGAAGCTTCTAGGCAAATTAGAGCTTATGAAGCGAGTAAAGGATTAGCTAAGACGCCCATTATCGCATTAACAGCAAGCGTCGTTGATGATGATATTCAACGCTGCTTTGATTCAGGAATGGATGCCTACGTACCAAAGCCTGTGCGCAAAGAAAAACTGTTGTATCAAATTGAACAAGCAATGTAGGTGGATTCTATGAGTAGAAATCATTCTCGCGTTGCTTTTCCTTTGCGTTAAATAAAACGCTATCTGTTTATTCTGATTGCCCTTCTTTCATTAAATTGCCAAGCTCTCGCTGCAGAGAGCTACGCCGTTTTCTCATTTAATGACGAATTCTCTCCGCTCACTGTCAATAAAGCGCGAAAGTTGTACAGAGGGAAGACGCAACTTTTACAAGGCCAGCGAATTGAACTCTCTGACTGGCCTGCGACATCAACAGAAAGAGCTGAGTTCTATCGTTATCTTCTCAACAAAAATTTAGCGCAAATGAACGCGCATTGGGCAAGCTTGTCTTTTTCAGGTAAAGCTAGACCGCCAAAAGTGATTGCACGCTCCAGCATTGATGACCTCATAGCATGGATGCAAGAGAAGCCGAATAGAATTGGTTATGCCCCAACATCGAGCGTCCCAAGTAATGCTCATGTTTTATGTGTGGTTAGCTCGGAGAATTGATATGAAAAAATATTTAACCATGTTATCGCTGAGTATCGCGACCTTTCCGAGCTCAGCCACGATTGAGCTAACAGAACAACTTTCTTTAAGTGGTTTTGGCTCTACGTCGTGGGCAAAATCCGATAACCCAACTACGGTACTAGTTAACCGCTTTATTGGCGATGAATCTTGTTTCGATTGCGATACCACTTTCGGCATGCAGCTCGATTATTTTCACAAGGCATTTCGGGCATCCGCACAAGTCGTAAAGCGCCCGCAAGACCATTGGAGCTCGCCTCAGCTCGAGTGGGCGTATTTGGCTTATACCTATAAAAACATAGAAATACGAGGAGGACGCTTAAGACTGCCACTGTTTTTGATGTCTGAGTACAACTATGTCGGCCACGCTTTTACCCAAGCCCGCCCACCGAATGAGGTATATGACAGCATTCTAGGTATCACGGCTTATAACGGCCTATCTGCACGCTGGATTCATGACCTCAATGAGCAAGTCGTACTTACCGCCATGCCGTTTGTCGGGTTTAAAGACAATAGTGACGTAACCATCAATGAACGTACTGAATTGGAAATTGAGTCAAACAACACTGCAGGGATGAACTTAACGCTAAGCGGAGAGAGTTATCGTTGGAATTTTTCCTACCTCCACGGCGATTATGATCAAACAACGACGCTCTCTAACATTGAGCAATCCACTCCCGGTGGCGGAACCACAATCATTGACCGTCTAGTTGAAACAGAAAAAAACAACACGATCGATCTGTTTTCTCTAGGGTTAAGATACGAGCTCGATAACATTGTGATTATGGCAGAAGGACAGACCAGCAATCTTTCCTCATCTTGGTACGCGACAACAAGTTATAATGTAAACAAGCTAACTCCTTATATTGTTTACGGTCAGCAGTTTAATAGTCGGGATAAAAAAAGTGGAGACAGTTTCTTACTCGGATTGAGATACGACCTAGATTACAACGTTTCCCTAAACGCAGAATGGCAAAGGTTCAACGCCTACAATAATAGCTCTGGCGCGTTTTCATCAGCCCCAAAGGATGACAGTGCGAGCCTTTATACGCTAATGCTCAACTTCGTTTTTTAATGTTTCTTACAGTACCAATTTCCACAACGCTAGGGGCTGTTGCATTAAGAAGGCTTTTTGCAACACGTAACTAAACGCTAAACGACTGGAAGGGGTAAAATCGAACAGTTCAGATAGGTAAGTGGCAATCCAAACACAGACAAAGGTTACTCTATTTCGGTTTGTTTTGATTGTCTTTTAACCGCTTTTCTTTGCGTCGCAGTGCCCGGAAAAACTTTGACTCTTCGTGGTACCAACCAAGGACACTAATTGGAAAGCCCACGAGCATCATAATAAAAACATCCGCAGGGAGTTGTTCCCAAATGTCGCTTAAAGAATGCAGCTCTCCAAAAATGAACAAACCGATGACTTTACCAAGCAGTAATGCACAACAAATCATAAAGAAGGACTTTAATATATAGTGCCATTTGCCTTTTTTACGCTCTTCTCTCCAATAGGCATATTTATATTGTCGGTCGTACATTCATCCCCCTAAAGTAAACTTGCCGTAAGTTTAAGTATCTCGATAGCGTAAAGTGCGTTGGCACCTCTTTAATCATAGTGCGTATCTAAAGTGAATGCTTGTCGTGGCAATAAGAAGGAGAGGTATTCTGTAGTAAGAGCTACATAATCTCTGAACGTTATATGTCTTGTGTCATTCGGATGATGCCTGATTTTGCTTATCGCTAGTGTTTTCTGAACACCCAAATCGGGCCGATGAGTAGAAACTGTAAATCCTCAAAAAACGACGGTTTTTTACCTTCAATCTTGTGACCGATAAATTGCAATATCCACAATACACCAAACAAGAGCATAGAAATATGCAGAACGGGCAACATCAATACCTCTAGAGACCAAATAAGGCCAATGCACGCTAATGTGTAGCCGATCATCATCATGAATACGCTCAGAGACAAACGAAAATAGAAAACCCAAGTGGGGATCACCGCTACCCAAACCCAATTAAGTTCGAAGCCTAATAATGAAATCTGGGGAATCGACCAAATAAGTCCAACCACAGAAAGGTAAATACCTGGAACTGCGATTGTGTGAATCTTTTGGTTGATAGGGTTTTGGTGACTCTCCCCGTATTCTTTTAGCCATTCAGATAATGCTCGCATATCATTCCCCTTTTCCACCTTCTTATTCTTATATAGCCCGAGGATGAAAAAGGTGCGAATTTTTCCGTAAAGGCTACGAGCAACGAGCGACAAAACAACAGAGGCCAGTGCGTTGCCGATTACTCACCAAGCAACGCTCGTTGTGCTTTCGGCAGCTTGGCAACGACAAGAGCATAAGAGCGTTCACACAAATCTTGAATCAACCCATCCTCGACATCACCGTTAAAATAAACCGTTATCCAATGACGCTTATTTAAGTGATAACCCGGGATAATGTCCGTAAACTGCGACGTTAAGACTTCTCCATCTTCTGGTTTTACTTTTACGCTGACATACTCCCGACCTTTTCTCTCTGCAATGATGGCAAACATCTTGCCTTTGATTTTGTAAACAAGCGCTTCAGGCCCAAATGGGAAATCGCTTTCTGCACACATGAAGGTACTTAAGTATTGTTCTAGTTCTTTGCTTTTCATATCCCCTGCCTCCTTCTGCGTTCTCATTCAAATTGTGGCAATAGCAATTTTAACGCCTGGTTAACCTGCTCTTTTTCATTGCCTTCTAAACCATGCAATAACGATTGCTGAACGTCTACATGCTCCAAAATTAGCTTGTCAATTAAGGTTAAGCCTTGCTCTGTTAGTTCAACGGTGACGCTACGTCGGTCTTCTTTGCTATGGGTTCTGGTAATAAACCCTTTCTTCTCTAGTTTATCTAAGCGATTAGTCATCGCACCCGAAGTGAGCATCATCGACTCTATTAACGCTGAGGGAGTAAGACAATATGGTGAACCAGCTCGACGCAGTGTCGCTAACACATCAAATTCACCCATTTTCAGATCGTACTTCTTATGTAGCTCGGCGACCCTAGATTCCATGTGTTTTGCAATTCGCATTAGTCGACCCATTATTGCCATCGGTTCAGTGTCGAGGTCTGGCTTCTCCCTCGCCCACTGCTCTACCACTCTATCAATTGCATCCATTATTTCTCTCCAAACATCATATATTTTTTATTTTAACATAAAGATACTTTACAAAAAGCCACCTTGCCGATATCGTTACATTTAATTATCTCTACATAAAGATATTTAACATGAACATTTTACTTGCGATGATTCCTGCCTTTTTTTGGGGGACGACTTACGCTGTTACTCAGTTTACTCTACCGGACTGGCCTCCCGTTTTACTTGGTGCTCTAAGGGCACTGCCTGCGGGTCTTTTGTTGCTGGCAATAAAGCCCTCGTTTCCAAAAAGAAGTGAGTGGAAAGTGCTGCTTGTTTTAGGAACCATCAACATCGCTTGCTTCTTTGGTCTCATTTTTGTCATGGCGTTGACGCTTCCTTCTGCCATCTCTGGTGTTGGTATGGTTTCGGTCCCCGTTTTTGCGATGCTGTTTGGTTGGGCGGTCTACAAACGTCAGCCTAGTGGCATTCAAGCGATAAGCGGCGCAACTTTGATTACTTTAGCTTGGTTCTTATTTGATCCTAGCTCTATTTCTCTCGAACCCGTGGGCTTACTTGCGATGATCTCCGCCATTATGTGCATCGTGATAGGAAGTAGCGTAACAAAGTCACTAGGTACAAAAATGCACTGGTGGACAGTGCTAACATGGCAGCTCATTTTGGGTGGCGTGATTATGTCTATCGCAACAAGTGTGCTGGCGATAAACAATCCAGAGCCATATGTTACGGTCGTTCAGGACGTATCCATGACGAATATTCTAGGGTTACTGTGGGTAATTATTCTGAACACTGCATTAGGGTATGGCATGTATGTATGGTTATTACAGCGGATGTCGGTCGTAGATTTTACCTTTGGTGGTATTGCAAACCCTGTCGCAGGCATTGTTTCGGGCCTACTGCTATTGGGGGAAACGTTCACTCCTCTGCAATACAGCTTAATGCTAGGAATGATCGTAATGTCATTACTACCTCAGCTCATTACGTCAATCAAAACGAAAAGAGCCGCACTCTCCTCCTAAGTAACGTTAATTCCTAACACTCTAGAAGTAATGAGAGTGTTAGGAATCCTCAAGTGTAACCCCATCAGCAGAAATCAGCGCTAACCTAGGCAACTGACACCTTTAAAACGGTACGTTTTGACATTATGGCTGTTAAGCGCTTGCAAGGTTAGTCAGGGGCTCTGGTTTAGCGTAAACATAACCTTGAATAAGGTAAATCGCATGCTGAGCCAGATATTCGACTTGAGCCTGGCTCTCTACACCTTCTGCAATCATCTCACATTCCGCTTTGTTCGCTGCAGACACAATTGAGTCCAGCACTTTCAATTTTTGGTCGTCAGATCCTATTGGATCAATAAACATCTTATCCACTTTTAAACATCGGATGCCCAAATCTTGTAGGTAAGAAAAGCCACCATATCCGGTACCAAAATCGTCAATTTTGAACTTGTAGCCTTTATTCGTTAAATACAAAATCTCTTTTTTCGCGGCCTCAGTGTCTTTTACTGGTATTCTCTCGGTCAATTCAAAATGAATTCTATTAGAGATTGGCCAATTTAACTCCGACAGCAACTTCGTTAATACACCTGACTCTAAATGGGAGGAAACAATATTGATGCTGACCCACGTATGCTCGGGTAAGTCACTTAAGTCTTGTATGATTTTACGAATAAGCTGATTGGTCATCGGGATAATCAGGCCACTTTCTTCTGCAGCACCAATAAACATATTTGGTGGCACCATTCCATCACGTCGCGACCATCGAATCAGAGCTTCATATCCTACTGTCTTACCATCGCGACTATCGACAATCGCCTGGTAGTAAGGAATAAATTCTGCATTACTAATCCCATTTTCAATTAGACCTGTAATGGATTTTCTCAAGCTTTTACCAGATATGTATGCAAAGGCAGTCACAAGACCAGCAAGCACACTTACAAGACCGCCCCACAAAAGTACTCTTTCCTGAGCATAATTTTTAAGTTTTTCACCGCTGAATATCTTGATGAGCATGTTGGCTTGAGACTCTCCTGAAAAGAAAAACTCTTTTGAGAGTGCGTTTTCTTCTCCTGCAATATTCGCTTTGCCACGGCTTATCGTTAAATCACCAAATATTGGTTCATCATACTTAAACTCTACAAATAGGCAGTCTTTGCAAGGCGTTTTTATTACCTCGTTAACCCAACTGTTATCAAGCACCCAGAAGACTTCAACGTGTTCATTATCATAAATGACCATCCACTCTATTTGGTCATTCTGTTGCGGCAAAATAAGTGATGCGAAAAAGTTCTCATCCATCTGAAATCGTTCACTACTAGATGGGCGAGACACTTCACTACCAACCGTGGAACACGTTTTTCCGCCTTTTGTGGTCATCGCAATAAAACGAATGTAACGGTTATAAAAACGTGGGTCGCGTAAAGTTCTTACATCACTATCACTACAAGTAAAATCTAACTGAGCAATCTGCTTCACTATTGCTCCGTCCAAATAGGCAGACCTTTGATTTAAATAATCTACGTAAGCATCTATTTTCGACGCTTTTACCGAGTTGACGTAAAAGTTGGTTATCGAATGAAAGGCCACTACAAATATGGCGATGGGAACTAAGCCGAGTAAAATGGCATACCTTGTATTCTTTGTTATCAAAGTTCGTCCTGCTAATCTGTCAAGCAACCTAAGTGGGATATGAATACTATCTCATTTCTATAGTCCAAAAAGTGAGGAATGACGCTCAATAAAATTATAGACTCAAGTGGCTTTCAGATGTCGGGATTTAGAATGTGAGCACCAAACCACATTCGAGGAGAACAAAGTAGCGACTAAGTGGAAAGTAAGAACGAGCCCAACTGTTAAGTCATCCGTAATAAGAGTGACAACTTGGAGCTTGAGCAATACTTTTTAGATAGGCAGCAGATACGTTAAAAAAATAAAAAGGAAACGATTGATGCCAACCGCTTCCTTGATTTGTTATTGCTATTTAAAAGTGCGTGAATTACGCCACTTCAAGAATCACTTTTTCCAACTTATCTAGGCCTTCATTTAGCACGTCAGATTCGATGGTCAATGGAGGTAACAGACGAATCACGTTCGCTTTTACTCCACAAGAAAGCAGGATAAGACCATTTTCTTGCGCTTTAGAAATCACCGCTTTGGTCATCTCTTGCAGTGGTTTGCCTGATTCTGGGTCAGTAAACTCAATCGCCATCATTGCACCCGTGGTACGGATTTCACCGATAGCAGGCACTGATTGTTGCAGTTTCGTCATACGAACATTGACCACTTCACCGATGCCCATTGCTTTAGCACACAAGTCTTCTTCTTCGATGATTTTCAGCACTTCAAGACCTGCAACACAACCAAGTGGCGAGCCCGCATAAGTGCCACCTAAACCACCGGGTAGTGCAGAGTCCATCACATCCGCTTTCCCAACTACCGCTGAGATTGGGAAACCACCAGCAATGCCTTTCGCCATTGTCATTAGGTCAGGTTCAATGCCTAGATACTCTGTTGCAAACATTTTACCGGTACGAGCAAACCCTGTTTGGATTTCATCGGCAATCAGCATGATACCGTGCTTATCACACAGCTGACGCAAGCCTTGTGCAAACGCTTCAGTTGCTTTGTAGAAGCCGCCCTCGCCTTGCACTGGCTCGAAGATAATCGCCGCAACGCGTGAAGGTTCAATATCGCAAGCAAATAGATCGTCGATCGCTTGTAAGCTTTGCTCAACGCTGATGCCGTGGAACGCATTTGGGTACGGCGCGTGGTAGATTTCGTTCGGGAAAGGACCAAAGCCCGCTTTGTACGGCGCAACTTTACCAGTTAACCCCATCGTCATATTTGTGCGACCGTGAAAGCCGCCTTTAAACGCTATCACGCCGCTACGGCCTGTATGAGCGCGTGCCACTTTTACGGCATTTTCGACCGCCTCGGCGCCAGTGGTTAGAAAGATCGCTTTCTTCTTAGTCTCACCTGGTGCAAGTTCTGTCAGCTTTTCAGCCAGCTCTACGAATGACGCGTATGGCGTAACCATCGCACACGTGTGCGAGAAGTTGTCCAACTGAGCTTTTACCGCTTCACTGATACGTTTGTGAGAATGCCCGGTGTTAGTCACCGCGATACCCGCTGCAAAGTCGATGTATTTGTTGCCTTCGATATCCCATACGTAAGCGTTTTCTGCTTTCTCGACGTAAAGTGGGTACAGTGCGCCCATGCCTTGAGCGATAACTTGGCTTCTTCTTTCGTGTAGTTGTTGGTTTGTCATTGTTTTGTCCTTAATTAGTTGCCGCCAAAGCAGAGATATTTCACGTCCATGTATTCATCGATACCTTGTTTTGCTCCTTCACGTCCGATACCGGACTGCTTAACACCACCGAAAGGAGCCACTTCAGTAGAGATCATACCTTCGTTAATGCCGACCATGCCGTATTCGAGCGCTTCTGCGATTTTCCAAACACGGTGAATGTTTTGGCTGTAGAAGTACGACGCGAGACCGTAGATGGTGTCGTTCGCCATTTCGACTAGCTGTTCGTCGCTGTCAAAACGAATCACTGGCGCGACAGGGCCAAAGATTTCCTCGGAAACAATCTTCATGTCGTGAGTAACGTCTTTGAGAACCACTGGCTGCATAAATAGACCATCGAGCTTTTTAAGCTCTGAAACCGGCTTCGCGCCTTGCTCGATAGCACCATCAATAAGCGTCTGAATGCCTTGCTTCGCTGACTCGCTGATCACTGGACCAATGTTGACCCCCTCTTCCAATCCGTTACCAACTTTGAGCTGCTGAACCGCAGCGTCAAACTTAGCAACGAATTCGTCATACACTTTGCTGTGTACATAGAAACGGTTCGCACAAACACACGTTTGACCTGCGTTACGGAATTTCGACGCCATCGCGCCTGCCACAGCTGCATCAATATCCGCATCATCGAATACGATAAATGGCGCGTTGCCACCGAGCTCCATTGAGGTACGTTTGATGTCAGCCGCGCTTTGCTGCATCAGCACGCTACCGACTTGAGTAGAGCCAGTGAAAGACAACTTACGAATCAACGGGTGTGAAGTGAAGATAGCACCGACCTGACGGGAGTTTTCCCCCAATACCACTTGCAGCACATCGCGTGGGATACCCGCTTGATAGGCAAGCTCTGCAACCGCAAACGCAGACAGCGGCGTAGATTCAGATGGTTTTACCACAAAGCTACAGCCTGCTGCTAAAGCTGGCCCTGCTTTGCGCGTGATCATCGCAATTGGGAAGTTCCAAGGTGTAATCGCACAGGCGACACCAATTGGCTGTTTGATGGTCACCAAACGCTTGTCCGCACTTGGCGCAGGAATCGTCTCACCGTAGGTACGCTTCGCTTCTTCAGCAAACCATTCGATAAAGCTCGCGCCGTAAAGCACTTCACCTTGAGCTTCCGCTAGCGGCTTACCTTGCTCTAACGTCATCAAACGGCCAAGGTCGACTTTGTTTTCTAACAGGAGTTGGAACCAACGATTGAGCATGCCAGCACGCATTTTTGCTGGCAGTGCCGCCCACTCTTTCTGCGCCACACTGGCACGTTCAATGCCATTTAAAATGTCGTTTTCGGTTGAAACTGGTGCGTACCCGAGGAGTTCTCCGGTCGCCGGATTAGTCACTGCAATGCCCTGTTGTGGATTCGCTACCATAAACGAAACAAGGCTTTGGTTTTGTATCTGTTGCATGGTCATTCCTTTTGACAACTCATCATCGCCGCTAAGCCAGCGGCGAGTTTATGTTTAAGCAGGGATCTGCTGCGTAATACAGTGAATGTTCCCTCCGCCGAGTAGAACCTCTCTCGACGGTATCGCGATGATTTGGTATTCCGGCATCGCGTTTTGCAAAATATCGATCGCCATAGCGTCGGTCTCTTCGTCCAGCATCGGCAAGAACACATGCTCGTTGACGATAAGAAAGTTCGCATAAGAGGCACTTAGGCGTTCGCCAGCTTGTCGACTCATTCCCGAACTGGCGTCAATGCCATTGGCTTCGCGCTCGCTGTAATGCAACGGACCCGGTAATGGCAAACGGACAATTTCAATATTGCGCCCTTTCGCATCGTGCTGAGATTTCAGTACTTGTTCCGCTTGACGAGATAACGCGTATTGCGGATCACTTGGGTCATCGGTCCAACTCAGTACCACCTTACCCGGAGCGATAACGTGCATCAGGTTGTCAACATGGCCGTCTGTTTCGTCATTGAATAAACCATTTGGCAACCAAATGACTTTTTCGATACCGAGATACGCCTTTAACTGCTCTTCAATTTGCGCTTTGCTCAACTGTGGATTTCGCCCCGGACTAAGTAAGCACTCTTCTGTGGTGTAAAGGGTGCCTTCACCATCGGTGTGAATCGCCCCACCTTCAAGTACAAACGGTGCGCGGTAATAATCAATACCGATGATGTCGCACACCGAGCCAGCGACAAGATCGTCCTGCTGCCAGTTGTCGTAAAGCCCGTTGTATTCGCCGCCCCACGCGTTGAATTGCCAACTAATCCCACGGCGCTCGCCCGCTCGGTTAACAAGCACGGTCGGCCCGATATCGCGCATCCACGCATCGTTAAATGGGATTTCCACCAAACGTACGTCTGAGTGGAGCATTTGACGCGCTCGGTCAAAGTTGTGCGAGCATACCGCCACGCACACATTGGTCACATCCGCGATTAAGTTCGCGATTCTGGCAAAGGTTTCTTGCGCGGGTAATGCGTCATCACGCCAGTTGTCTTTCCTTTCTGGCCACGCTAGCCAAACTTCACTAACCGGCTGAAACTCAGCCGGAAAATAGAAGCCATCTTGCGCTGGTGTTGTCGATAACTTCATTTTAACGCCTCTTTAAACGGCTAGTTTGCCAACGCTGGTGTAAAGGTCTGGACGACGGTCGCGGAACAAGCCCCACGCGTGACGCGCTTTCGCTGTCGTAGCGAGGTCGATTTCTGCGTAAATGATGGTTTCACCTTCACGCGGTGCTTCGGCAATTTTTGCACCAGTGTGGTCAGTGATAAAAGAAGAGCCATAGAACGTCGTCTCGATACCATCATCGACTTCAGTGCCCACTCGGTTTGACGCAATCACTGGAACGAGGTTTGCTGCCGAGTGACCTTGCATTGTACGTTGCCAGTGGTCACGTGAATCCAGTGTCGGATCTTGAGGCTCAGAACCGATTGCAGTTGGGTAAAAAATCGCTTCCGCGCCGTGCAGAGCCAAGCTGCGCGCAAGCTCTGGGAACCATTGGTCCCAACAAATGCCAGCACCGAACTTACCGAACTTGGTTTGCCACACTTTGAAACCGGTATCGCCAGGGCTAAAATAGTACTTTTCGCTGTAGCCCGGGCCATCAGGAATGTGTGACTTGCGGTAGTTATCTAGTACCGTACCATCGGCATCAATCATCACTAGCGAGTTAAAAAACGTGTTGCCCGCTTTTTCAAAGTAACTGACTGGAATAACGACGCCGAGCTCTTTAGCCAACGCACTCATCTCTTTAATAAGACGACAATTCTCCGTTTCTTCTGCAAGCTCGAAATACTTTGCTTCCTGTTTTTTGCAGAAGTAAGGCGCAGCGAACAGCTCTTGCGGAAGAATCACGTTCGCACCGTTTTGTGCTGCTTCACGAATCGCCTTTTTTGCTTTGGCTAGGTTATCTTCCAGATCCCAGCTTTTCGTCAGTTGAAGGGCTGCAAATTTCACCACTTTGCTCATTGGATATTCCTTATCTCTTAAATCGCCAGTTTGTCACGTAGGTTGTAGTAAGCCGCGCCCATTGCCGTAAACGGAATTTGGAAGTGGCGGCCACCCGGGAAGGAGTAATGTTTCAGTGCAGCAAACGCGTCGAAACGTTCAGCGTGTCCGGTCAGAGCTTCGGCCAGCAACTTACCTGCTAGGTGAGTACACGTTACACCGTGACCGCTGTAGCCTTGTAGGTAGTAAATGTTGTCTGCAAACGAGCCAAATTGCGGCATGCGTGAGTAAGTCAGCAAGAAGTTACCTGTCCAGGTGTAATCAATCTTGATGCCTTTCAATTGTGGGAAGACTTTCTCCATCTTCGGACGAATCAATGCTTCAATGTTTTCTGGGTCACGTGCGCCGTAAACCACGCCACCTCCGAACAACAAACGCTTGTCGGCGGTTAAGCGGAAGTAGTCAAGCAAGTAGTTACAGTCCTCAACGCAGTAGTCACTGGTCAGCACTTGTTTTAGCTGCTCATCACTCAAAGGCTGAGTCGCCACCACTTGTGTGCCACACGGAATCGCTTTGTTGCTGATGTTTGGTGCCAAACCACCAAGGTAGGCGTTACCTGCCAGTACCACGTACTTGCTCTTCACGCTGCCTTGCGCTGTTTTCACTACTGGGTTAATCCCTTTGTCAATCGATACGACCGCCGACTGTTCGAAGATTTGGCCACCCAGAGAAATAAACGCAGCGGCTTCACCTAACGCGAGTTTAAGCGGGTGAATGTGACCACCGCGCATATCCAACAAGCCGCCAGTGTATACTTTAGTGCCTACCGCTTGTTCTACCTCTCCTGCGTCAAGCAGAGTCAGTTGGTCGTTGCCGTAACGCTCCCAGTTCTTCTTATGTTCTTCTAGCCCTTTGAGTTGTTTACTGTTCAGTGCCGTGAACAAGCCGCCTTGCTTGTAATCACAGTTGATGTCGTATTTGTCGATCAGGCCACGGATGATATCGCCGCCTTCAAAAATCATATCGCACAGAGCTTTAGCTTGGTTTTGGTCGTAACGGCTTTCAATCACGTCAACATCTCGGCTGTAGCTGTTAACGATTTGGCCACCGTTACGACCAGTTGCTCCAAAGCCCACTTTTGCGCTTTCTAGCACAACGACTTTAAAACCTTTTTCTGCAAGGTGTAGTGCAGAAGAAAGACCAGAAAATCCCGCACCGACTACACACACATCGCACTCGATGTCGTTTTGCAACTGTGGGTATTCCGGCATGTTTGGCACAGAGTGCGCGTAGAACGAATCCGTATGCTTGTTCATAGAACTATTCCTTTATTTATCGTAATCGTCAGCAGGCTTAAGGATGGAGGCGAATCCAAGTGGTTTTGGTTTCGGTGAATTTTTCAATCGCGTGGAGAGACTTGTCTCGACCATTTCCGCTCATTTTGAATCCTCCAAATGGGACCGTCATATCACCTTCGTTGTAGTTGTTGACCCAAACCGAGCCGGCTTGCAGTCGTTTTGCTACGCGATGAACGCGGTTGATATTGCTGCTCCAAAGTGCAGCACCTAAGCCGTACTTCGAATCGTTAGCGATCTCAATTGCTTGCGCTTCGTCTTTGAATGGAATGACACACAGCACCGGACCAAAAATTTCCTCCTGAGCGACACGCATCTTGTTGTCGACGTTGTCTAAAATGGTTGGGGAAACAAATGCACCTTGCCCATCGACATCGCCGCCACAACGTACGTTTGCACCTTCTGATTCACCTAACGAGATGTATTCCAACACTTTTGATTTATGATCTTGATCGATAAGCGCTCCCATGGATGAACTTGGGTCCATTGGGTCTTTTGGCGTGAACGCTTTCGACGCTTGAATAACTTTTTCTAAGAACTGATCTTTGATGCTTTCGTGAACAAGCAGGCGGGTTGCCGCGACGCACACCTCACCTTGGTTGTAGAAACACCCTGCGGCGGTTTCTGCTGCTGCGCGGTCTAAATCATCACAATCTTCAAACACGATGTTCGCGTTCTTGCCGCCCGCTTCTGCAAACACGCGCTTTAGGTTGCTCTCACCCGATCTGACCATCAGTTGGCCTGCAATGCGCGTCGAGCCTGTGAAGGCGATGCAGTCTACGTCTTGGTGTTTCGCCAGCGCGTCGCCAGCTTCATGACCAAAACCCGTAATGACTTGGAAAACGCCTGTTGGTAAGCCCGCTTGAGAAGCAAGTTGACCTAGAAATATCGCGGTGAGAGAAGATTTTTCTGACGGTTTTAGAATCACGCTGTTACCAGCGGCTAAAGCAGGACCAAGCTTCCAGCACGCAAGCCAAAGGGGGAAGTTCCACGGTACAACCGCAGCAACCACACCAATTGGTTGATGAGAAATAAAAGCGTGTACATCTTTTTCGGTTGGGGCAACTTCGCCGTATACTTTGTCGATTGCTTCTGCGTACCAGCGTAATGCACTCGCCGCGCCAGGAATATCGGTAGAGAAGCTGTGAGAGATAGGCTTACCGGTATCAAGCGTTTCTAGCAGAGCCAATTCTTCTTGGTTTTGATCAATCAAGTCAGCAAACTGTTTAAGCACTGCTTTGCGATGAGCTGGGCTGCTCTCGCTCCACTGACCGGATTGAAATGCTTGGCGAGCGTATGAAACCGCGAGATCAACATCTTCATTTTGGCAACGGGCGATTTCGGTGAATATCTCATCTGTTGCTGGGTTAACTACCGGGATGGTTTGCCCTGTTAAAGCGGCACTGTATTCACCGTTAATGTACGCCCTGTTTTCGATGTTTAGATTGTTTTTTAGTTCAATCCATTGCTCTTGGGTTTTCATACGCTCTCCTTGTGATCACACAAGGCAAGCCCCCACTAAAATGTGGTTGGCGTATGCGCACTTATCATTCGACAAGCCTTGTCTGTGTGATTTGTAAATCGATGGGGCTTCGTCGTATCAATAATGTACGACTCGCCCGCTGTTATGACATGAGATTGCCCTTTATATTCCAGAGTGATTTCACCCTCTAATACGGTGCCAATCTCTTCGCCTTCGTGTTTGATTTCTGCCGCACCAGTGGTTCCATAAGGTGCGTATTCCTCGATCAAGAATCCGATGACTTGATCTTTGTCGCCATTCGTTACCAGTTTCATGGACACCGTCTCGCTTCCGATTTCCACAAGATCTGACGGCTTGATGACTACTTTCACTTCATCGTTCGAAGGTTGTTCAAAAGTGAAAAACTCTGATAACGATAAAGAAAATACATTAACGATTTTTTGTAGTGAGCTGACCGACGGGCTCACTTTGCCATTTTCAATGGATGAGATTGCACTGTGGGTAATACCAGCGCGCTCGGCTAGTTCCCTTTGTGACAATCCATGTTTTTTTCGTAACTGAACAATATTTTTACCAATCTCTTGATTGTCCATTCATACAGCTCCAAACGTTTAACGAGAGGTAGCCATCATAAATTCATTGAACAAAATTTGAGAGAAATGATTGGTTTTTGCTTCCCATTCTGGGTGCCACTGCACGCCAACGAAAAATTTTTGATTAGGAAGACTAAATGCTTCTACCAAGCCATCCGGGGCTTTAGCTTCTACTTGTAATAGAGGAGCAAGCTGATCGACGCCTTGGTTGTGTAGTGTGTTCACTTCAAAGAAGGTGGTGTTTTCCCAATGATTTTGCACCAGCCATTGTTCAAATAAGCTCTGCTTTTGAACTAGCACAGCGTGTGCTGGCGCGTATTTTTGTTCGAAATCTTCAACAGGCGCTTCACGATGGTCATTGAAGCCGGAGTCATGAACGGCTGGGTTTAACGAGCCACCGAGTGCGACATTCATCTCTTGAAAGCCGCGGCAAATACCAAGGCACGGAATGTTTTGGTCAACCGCATGACGAATTAACGTGAATGAGAGCTCATCACGAGCTTCATCTTTGTAGCTCTCTTCGTGCGTTGCATTGTATCGATGTGGCGCAACGTTAGAGTGGCTGCCAGGAAAAAGAAAACCATCACATATGTCTAGGATGGTGGTTACGTCATCGCCCGACATGTCGGGAGCCAACATAATCGGTAGTCCTCCAAAATCCTTTATGGCGCGAAGGTAAAAGTCGTTGACCGCTTGTATCTGATAGCCACCCAACTCTTTAGCGCAGCTAACCACACCAATGATGGGTTTGTGTGTATCTGCCATGATATGTCCGTGTTCAATTTATTTAACACAAACCCTACAAACCATGTACAAAATTATCAACACAGATGACCATTATTATCGTCACAACGTGATCTTGCGCACTTTTTAGGCTTCAAAACTGAATATTTATGCTCATTATATTGAACAAAACAAAACCAACTGTTACAAAATAGTTAACAGAAAGACATAAAAACCAGCCGTTAAACATCAAAAGCACAGTGTAAGTGCATGTTTAAATTAAAAATAACCTGAAAAACAAACAACTCGTTCAGAGTGCTGTAATTTATTTGTTAATTTGGTTATTTCTAATTTCTACTCGTCAGGCTATTTGGAGAAGAAAATGGAATCGTATCTACAGGAAGTACAAAATTTTAAACAAAAATGGCCCGATATTGAATTTATCGATCTCATCTTTACCGATATAAATGCCACCCCAAGAGGAAAACGCATCCCGATAGATGCTCTAGAAAAACTGAATAAAGGTGTTGCCCTCCCCCTTTCGACCATCACCCTAGATAGCAAAGGTAACGTCGTTGAAACGGCCGGGTTGGGAGAAGATCTCGGAGAACCAGATAATCTCTGCTATCCAATCAGCGGCACCTTAATGCCGACGGCAAAAGAACAAGTTGGTCAGCTACTGCTTAGTATGATGGATGAAACCGGGCAGCACCCTAACCCACTGTTCATCCGAAACATTCTCGCTTCTATATTGCAAACACTGCATGCTAAAGACCAATATCCTTGTGTCGCGCTCGAGCTGGAGTTCTATTTAATAGACAAAACCCGCGGCGAAAATGGCGAACCATTAACGGCAATTAACCCCACGAAAAAAACTCGAGAAAAAGATACCGAGGTTTACGACCTTGATGGACTAGATGACTACGCTGATTTCTTGGCCGACCTTAATCGAATTGCATTAGAACAAGGTTTAAACACTTCCGGAGCCCTATCTGAATCGGCCCCAGGGCAGTTCGAAATCAACTTCAACCATTCTAAAGATGTACTTCGAGCATGTGATGAAATCATCATCGCAAAACGCTTGATTCGCCAGGTCGCTCATCAGCACGGATTTGACGCCACATTTATGGCGAAACCTTTTAGTGAGCAAGCGGGTAATGGCATGCACATTCATCTCAGCTTGGTTGATACAGATGGTAACAACCACTTTAGCCAATCAGACGGTCAAGCGAGCGCCTTCTTCTATCAAACCATGGCAGCGATGCTGTCACAAACATCCGATGCCATGGCCCTAATCTGTCCTAACGTTAACTCTTACCGTCGCTTTGTTCCTGGCGCTTACGTCCCGACCAAAGCCGATTGGGGAGAAAACCACCGCGGTGTTGCGTTGCGTGTGCCTATCAGCGATAGCAAAAATCGCCGTATAGAGCATCGTATAGCAGGCGCTGACGTTAACCCATACATTCTCGCTGCAGTAGTACTTTCCGCAGTATTAGCGAGTGAAAGCTACACCAAAGATCAATGTCCACCGACTCTCAGTGATGATGCAATTGAGTTACCTCTGCGTATGTCAGAAGCTCTAGAGCGACTGGAGCACAGTGAGCTAGCTCAATACATCTCAAGAGATTTTATCGATTTGTATCTAGCTTGCAAACAGAGTGAACTCGCAGAATTTGAGCGAGCGATTACTCCATTGGAAATCGACTGGATGTTGCACTCGGCATAAACAAAGGAAATGAACTTTATGACTACGCAGACCAAGGCGCTGGATGCGCCTCTTAAAATCAACTCTCAACACATTATTGTTTCTTTAATCTCGGTTGCGACGTTTGTCTTTTTTACCACAATCGGTTTGAACCATGAGGAAGGCGAAGCCTACGGATGGATGAGTCTTTTACCAACGGCGTTGGTATTGGTCTTTGCGCTGACAACACACCGAACTGTGGAAGCCCTCTTTAGCGGCGCTATTGCCGGTGTTCTTCTGCTTAACCCAACTGAAGCGGTGGAACAGATTGTTGATATTTCCATGAGTGTAATGATGGATGAAACTATTGCTTGGATCATCCTCGTTTGTGGTTTGATGGGCGGCCTAATTGCTATTTTGGAGAAAGGCGGCAGTATCTTAAGCTTCTCCGACATGCTGGTCACGAAAGTAAAAAGCCGTAAGCAATCGATGCTGATGACCTTTGCTTTAGGTATTCTGATCTTTATCGACGATTATTTGAATGCGATTGCAATTTCTTCCTCAATGAAAAAAGTTACGGACGGCTACCAAATCTCGCGTGAAAAGCTCTCATATCTTGTGGATTCAACCGCCGCGCCTATCTGTATCCTCGTACCGATTTCCACTTGGGCAATTTTCTTCAGTTCGTTGCTAGAAGCAAACGGAGTAGCAGAAGCGGGAGATGGTATCAAAGCATACATTGAAGCTATTCCATACATGGCTTACGGCTGGGTAACGCTGGTGATTGTTTTTCTGGTTGCAATGGAAAAGATCCCAGATCTAGGTGCGATGAAAAAGGCAGAAAAGCGTGCGAAGAATGGTCAAGTTCGTCCAGACGGTGCAACAGATGTCGACTTTGGTCCCGATGTATCTGCACATACCAACCCAACCATGGGCCTTGTCAACTTCTTGTTACCAATGATCGTACTTGTTGCCGCAAGTTGGTATTTTGGTATCGATCTACTTGCTGGTGTTTTCGTCGCGTTAATCTTTACTATTAGCTTTTACGGCGCACAAAAACTGATCTCGATGAACGACATGTTCGAAGCTGTTTATGATGGCATTAAAGTTATGCTACTGCCGCTTGCGACCGTTATTGGTGGTTTCATGTTGAAATCGGTCAACGACTCATTGGGCGTCACGCAGTATGTCATTGAGACCGTCAGCCCTTACCTGTCAGCGTCTTACTTCCCTGCGATTATCTTTATGATTACGGGCGCGTTGGTATTTGCAACGGCATCGTCTTGGGGAACGTTTGCAGTAGCGATGCCAATTGTTCTACCTTTGGGCGAACAGCTTGGTGTGCCTCTACACTTAACCGTTGCAGCGCTGCTTTCAGCATCAGCGGCAGGGAGCCACTCTTGTTTCTTTAGTGACTCAACCGTGTTATCTGCACAAGGTTCAGGCTGTACAGCAATGCAACACGCAACCACACAGTTTCCTTATGCGTTGATTGGTATTGTTGCAACCGCGATTTTCTTCTTCATCATCGGTTAGCCCCTTTATCTAATTGCAAAACCCTGCTCAAAAATAGCGGGGTTTTGTTCTATCAAGTCAAATGATCCTCTTAAAAGGCTTTGTTGCTTAATTCGGTGAGAAGACATGGTAGCCCCATGTTGATCAGTTCTTAAACAACATACCGAGTTTCAGGCATACCA